>JANJTY010000190.1 GCA_024710865.1 Lysobacteraceae bacterium
GGTTGTTGCGCACCTGGTCGTTGACCCGGTCGAAGGCGCCACCGATGACGTAGAACCGCTCGCCCCCGGCCTCGAAGGGCAGCACGGCATTGACCGCTCCCGCGACCTCGAAGCGCAGGTCCGGCGCTGCTTCCGGCGGCGGGAACACGCCCTGTGCCGCGGCCTTGCCGGCACCGAGGATCAGGACGAACAGGCCGACCAGCAGCCTGGAGAATGGCGAGATTGCGTACATCCGTCGCTCCCCTGTTGAGTTCCGGTCCTGCGGCAGGAGCGGGCAACGGGCGAGGCCAGGCGCAAGGCTGGCTCCACCGGCAGTCACCCCTGTCAGCCCGTTCCGGGCCTGCGCCTGCCGAGTCGTCACGCAGCGCGTAACGAGTGTGACGTGTATCACAGTTTTCAGAGAATCAGCCTGCGCCTCAAGCGCGGGGACGGGCAGCAGGCGACAAGCGGTCGAATCGCCAGCGCCAACGGTGTCCGCATTGCACCGATGCGGAACCGTGAGTCCACCGGAGGCCGGGGCCACAGAACCACCAGGCGACGCTTCAGCGCCGGGCGCAGGCTAGACTGGCGGCTTTTCCCGACCGGAGTAAGCGCCATGACCGGGAAGCCAGCCGCGCGCGGCAAGCTTTTCATCAAGACCCACGGCTGCCAGATGAACGAGTACGACTCGGCCAAGATGGCCGACGTGCTGGCCGCCAGCCACGGCCTCGAGCTGACCGACGACGAGTCCGAGGCCGACGTCATCCTGGTCAACACCTGCTCGATCCGCGAAAAGGCGCAGGAGAAGGTGTTCTCCCAGCTCGGCCGCTGGAAGCCGATCAAGAAGAAGAACGGCCAGGTCATCATCGGCGTGGGCGGCTGCGTCGCCAGCCAGGAGGGCGAGGCCATCCTCAAGCGCGCGCCCTTCGTCGATCTGGTGTTCGGCCCGCAGACCCTGCACCGCCTGCCCGAGCTGATCGAGGCCAGGCGCAGCAGCGGCCGGGCGCAGGTCGACATCAGCTTCCCCGAGATCGAGAAGTTCGACCGCCTGCCCGAACCGCGCGCCGAAGGCCCCACCGCCTTCGTCTCGATCATGGAAGGCTGCAGCAAGTACTGCAGCTTCTGCGTGGTGCCCTACACCCGCGGCGAGGAGGTCAGCCGGCCTTTCGACGACGTGCTGCTGGAAGTGGCCCAGCTCGCCGATCAGGGCGTGCGCGAAGTGAACCTGCTCGGCCAGAACGTCAACGCCTATCGCGGTGAGATGAGCGACGGTGGAATCGCCGACCTCGCCCTGCTGGTGCGCGCGGTGGCGCAGATTCCCGGCATCGGCCGCATCCGCTACACCACCTCGCACCCGGTCGAGTTTTCCGACAGCCTGATCGAGGCGCACCGCGACGTGCCCCAGCTCGCGCGCTTCGTGCACCTGCCGGTGCAGGCCGGCTCCGACCGCATCCTCGCCGCCATGAAGCGCGGCCACACCGCGATCGAGTACAAGGCCAAGATCCGCCGCCTGCGCGAGGCCAGCCCCGGCATCTCGATCAGCTCCGACTTCATCGTGGGCTTCCCGGGTGAGACGGAGAGGGATTTCGAGGCCACGATGAAGCTGATCGCCGACATCGGCTTCGACCAGAGCTTCTCCTTCGTGTACTCGGCGCGCCCCGGCACGCCGGCAGCCAACCTGGACGACGACACGCCCGAGGCCGAGAAGAAGGAGCGCCTGTACCGCCTGCAGGCCGCGATCGACGCCAACGCCAAGGCCATCTCACAGGCCATGGTGGGCACGGTGCAGTCGGTGCTGGTGGAAGGGCCCTCGAAGAAGAACCCGAACGAGCTGACCGGCCGCAGCGAGAACATGCGCTACGTGAACTTCGCCGGGCATCCGCGCCTGGTCGGCCAGTTCGTCGACGTGCTGGTCACCGAGGCCCTGGCCAATTCGCTGCGCGGCCGCGTGGCCGGCGTGGACGACGCGCAGGCGGCCTGAGCCGCCGCGCGCCTGCCGTACACTTGAGCGCAGAAGACGCAGGAGCCACCGCATGGCCGACCCCGCCCTCGCCTCGCCCCTGACCCGCGCCGAGTTCCTGGCCTGGGAGGCGGCGCAGCCGGACAAGCACGAGTTCTATCGCGGCGAGGCCTTCGCCATGGGCGGGGCGCGGCAGGCGCACGTCAACGTCGCGCTCAACGTCGCCTCGCTGCTCAAGGCGCATCTGCGCGGCCGCCCCTGCCGCGCCTACATCGCCGACATGGCGCTGGAGGTGGAAGCCGCCGACGCGATCTTCTACCCCGACGTGTTCGTCAGCTGCCACCCCGAGGACCTGGCCGCCGAGCGCCAGCTGCGCCATCCGACCGCGATCATCGAGGTTCTGTTCGACAGCACCGCCGCCTTCGACCGTGGCCTGAAGTTCGCCGCCTACCGCAGTCTGGCCTCGCTGCGCGAGTACGTCCTGATCGATCCGGACACCCGCAGCATCGAGATCTTCCGCCGCACCGAAAGCAACGATTGGCTGCTCGACCTGCACGCCAGCGCACGCGGCCTGGTGCTGCCCTCGCTCGAGTTCGAAGCCGGAACCGAGGCCGTGTTCGAAGGCCTGGCTCCCGCCTAGGGGCCTTGCGTCGCGCAGCCGCGCACCTCCTCCTGCGCCTGCCGCAGGGCGGCGGCCTCGCGCGGCAGCAGGACATCCAATTCCACTCCGGCCAGGTCCGCCAGCGCGCCCGCTGCGGCGTCGCAGCGTCCCAGCGCCGCCAGTGCTCGCGCCAGCAGCGCGTGCCAGCGGTAGCGGTCGCGCGCGTAGGTCGCACCGCCCGCCCGCAGCGGGCCGTCGGCGAGCGCCAGCCGCTCCAGCGCCTGCCCGGGCTCAGCCGCGGCGACCTTGAGTTCCGCCTCGAAAACCTGCAGCGAGGCGCGCTCGGGATGCCCTTCGGCGTACTCGGCGAGCAGCACCGGTCGGGCTGCGGCCAGATGCACGGTGGCCAGCGCGACTTCGCGCTTCGCCAGCCTGGCTTCGGCCAGCATCCGTTCGCCTTCGGCGCGGCGCAGGGCGGAGAACTCATCCGGACGGGCGGCGTGGATGCCGGCAGCGCGGGTCAGGTCCTGCAGCGCCGATTCGACATCGGCGCGCCGCAGGTGCATCCGACCCCGCTGCCGCCAGTAGTTCTCGAGCGTCGAAGGCGGCAGGTCCGACCCGAGGCGCGCGTCCGCCAGGCCGAACAGGCGCTCGGCGATCTCGAAGCGACCGAATGCCGACACCACGCCGGCAGCCCTCGCCAGCGCATCGACCGCTCGCGCTGGGGCGATGCCGTCGTGCCGAACCAGCGCCTCGATCCTGCCTGCGGTGAGCACCGCCCGGTCGGCGCCGCCCGGCACATCCTGCGCATGCATCAGAAGGCCAAGCAGGTCGAGGGCCTGGCTGGCTTCGCGCGGGTCGAACTCGCGCGCGAGCGCCTCCTGCAGCAGCGGCTCGGCATCGGACGGACGGCCGAGGTTGATCAGCGCGTGTG
>JANJTY010000204.1 GCA_024710865.1 Lysobacteraceae bacterium
CCCATGCCATTCATCAGCCAGTACCCCGCGGGTGAGCCATCTCGCACTGAGCTCGATGCCTTGCCTGGATCGACGCTGCTCGAGTTCGGCGCGCCCTGGTGCGGGCACTGCCAGCGTGCGCAGGCGTCCATCGCGGCGGCGCTCGGCGCGCGTGCCGGGCTTCGTCATCTCAAGGTGGAGGATGGACCGGGCCGGCCGCTGGGGCGTTCGTTCCGGGTCAAGCTGTGGCCGACCCTGATCCTGCTGCGCGACGGCGCGGAGGTGGGGCGCGTGGTGCGGCCGGACGGGCGGGCGCCCATCGAGGCGCTGCTGGCCGGGTCAAACGCCGGCAGCGGCTGACCCGCCCGCTCGACCCGGGCCCTGTGGATAGGCCAGAAACACGACAGCCGCCCGCAGGCGGCTGTCGTGCTCACGGCATGCAGCGAAGGATCAGAGGTCGGTTTCGAAGTCGTCGGCGAACACCGCCTCGCCCATCGGCGTGACGGTCAGGGTGAAGGCGGCTTCGGCGCTGTGCGCGCCGTCGCTCGCCGTCACCACCACGCTCCAGGTGCCGGCATCGCCCGCGGCGGGCACGCCGGAGATCTGGCCGCTCGACGCATGGATGCCGAGCGAAGCCGGCAGGCCGTCCACGCTGTAGCTCAGGGCGGCACCATCGGGGTCGGCGAAGGTGCCGGCGATGTCGTAGCTGAAGGCCTCGCCCTCACCGACCGTCTGGTCGACCAGCGCACCGGCCACGACCGCCTCGTTCACGTCGTTGAGGTCGATCTGCACCGTGGCCGCTTCGCTGAACTCGCCGTCCGTGACCTCGATCTCCAGCATCAGACTGGCAGTAGTCTCGAAGTCGAGCTGGGCGGCATCGGCCACCGTGATCTCGCCGCTGGACGGATCCACCGCGAACGCGGTCTGGCCGCTGCCGCCGGTGACGCTGAAGCCCAGCACGGCACCGGCGTCCGGATCGGTCGCGACGATGCTGCCCACGACGGTGCCGTTGGCGCTGTTCTCGTCCACCGCGAAGCTCTGGTTCGCGACTGCCGGAGCCTCGTTCACGTCGTTCAGGTCGATCGTGACCGTGGCGGTGTCGCTGTCCTGTCCGTCGCTGACGCTGACCTGCAGGGTGAGCGAGGGCGAGGTCTCGAAATCCAGCGCCGCGGCGTTGACGACGGTGATCGCGCCGGTCGCGGCGTCGAGCGCGAAGGCGCCCTGGCCGCTGCCGCCGGTGACGCTGTAGCTGAGCACGTCGCCGACGTCGGCGTCGGTGGCGCTGACGCTGCCGACTGCGGTGGCGTTGGCGCTGTTCTCGTCGAGCGCGAAGGACTGGTCATCGACCACCGGAGCCTGGTTGACTGGCCCGCCCGTGGCCGGCAACAGGCACCACGACTGCAGCGTACCGGTGTCGCCGCCGGCGCCGTCGAGCACCGTCAGTCGCCAGGTCCCGGCCAGCGACTCGCCGTTGAATCCGGCCAGCGGCTGGTTCGGGCTGTAAGCGGTGCCGCCGGTGGGCGGGCAGGCGCCTTCGACCGGGCTGGGTGCCGCGTCATCCAGGATCGCGTCGATGTTGTCCGCTGAACAGCCGAAGCCGGAGCCGGTGAAGCCCGGGCGATCGATCAGGTTCACCTGGGTGCCGGAGTCGACATGGGTGAGGCGCACGGTGAGGTCGCCGACCCAGGTGTGGGTCGCTTCGACCGCCACGTCTAGGTCGGTGATCGAATTGCCGTTCGCGATCACGATGTCGCTGCTCACGCCGGTCGCGTTGTTGTCGGGAATGGTCGCGTTCGGCGTGACGCAGATGATGTTGGCGGTGGTGAAGCTGGAGGCCGCCGAGGCGATGCCGTCGCCGCAGGCGTTGCTGGCGGTGACGCGCCAGAACAGCGCGGTATCGGCCGGCAGTGCGGCCGCCACCGCGTGGGTCGTGCTGCTCGAGCTGGCGCTGTAGACGATGTCGGAGAAGCCGGCATCGGTGGCCACGTCGACCAGGTAGCTGGCCGCTTCCGGCACCGCACTCCAGCTCAGCTGGGGCGAGGTCGACACGCCGGTCGCGCCGTTCGCCGGCGAAAGCAGGCTGGCGCTCGCCGGGGCGGCTTCGACCACGCGCAGGCTGGCGGTGGCTTCGGCCTCGTTGCCCGGATCGGCGCTGTCGGTGGCGGTGACAGTGATGGGGTAGGTGCCGCCGCTGACCGCATTGAGATCCGCGACCGTCAGCGTGCTGCTGCTCTGGCCGTTCGGGATCGGATTCAGGCTGAAGCTGGTGCTGCTGCCGGCTGGCGCGCCGCTCACCGAGAGGTCCGCGTCGCCGTCGAACTCGGCGTCGAGCGTGATCGTGAAATCGACGCTGCTCTGGTTGCTGCGGCAGACCGTGGCGTTGCCCGGCGAGAGGCCCAGGCCGATCGCGCAGGTGCCGCCATACAGGGTCTGGCCCAGGGCCAGGGCATCGGCCAGCTGCACCAGGCCCCAGCCAGTGACGCGGTCGTAGCCGGCGCCATAGACGGTGCTGTTGCCCGGATGCACGCCCTGCAGGTCCCTGGCGCTGTCGCGCAGCAGGAAGCGCAGCTGCTGGTTGGTGATGCCGGTGGTGCCGCCGCAGGTCTGCCAGACCAGGCCCATGGCCGCGGCCACGCCCGGCGTCGCCATCGAGGTGCCGCTGATGCTGTTGTAGCTGCCGATGCAGCCGACGCAGGCGCCGTCGTCGGCGGTCACGGTGACCGGGTTGCCGACCTGGTTGGCGAGCAGGTCCTGGCCGTCGGCCTGGCTGATGAACACGCCCGGCGTGTTGGTGTTGCACTGGTCGGGATCGCCGCAGCCCGGATTGATCATGCCGGGCGCGTTGTTGTAGATCACCGCCGCCAGGCCGCCGCGCGCGGCCACTTCGTTGACCTTCTCGGAGAAATTCACCGCGCCGCGCTCGCAGAGCACGATCTGTCCCGACCAGCCGGCATTGCCGCTGCCGGCGGTGCAGAGGCCGCCGGACACGAGGTTGGCGGTGTGGGTGCCGAAACCGGAGCCGGCCACGTGCACGGCCGCGTAGTCCGTGCCGGCGGCGCTGACGCCGAAGAGCTGCACGTTCGAGTGCGGCGGCCCCGGCCAGGTCGAGAGCACGTTGACGCCGCCGCCAGACAGCTCGGCCGCGATCCAGGTGCCGTTGGCCGGCGGGTTGTTGGGATCCTGGCTGTTGGCCGGGTGCTGGGTGAAGTCGGCCGCCACGTCGCTGCTGTCGACCGCCGCCACCGACACCACCGAGCCGTAGTTGGCCGGGTAGCTCGACACGGTGAATCCGGAATTGGAGTTGCCCGCCGCCGCGACGTGCCGGATGCCGTCGGCGTAGAGCTGGTTGAACACCGCTTCCTCGTTCGCGTCGGCGGGGCCGCCCAGGCTCATGCTGATGACGCGCGCGCCGTTCTGCGCGCAGTTCTCGGCCGCGGCCGCGAGGTCGGAGGTGGCGGTCCACTCGCCGGCGTTGTCGAACACCTTGACGATGTGCAGATCGGCGCTGCCCGGCAGCACGCCGACCACGCCGATGTCGTTGTTCATGGCGTTGACGGTGCCGGCGACGTGGGTGCCGTGGCCGTTGCCGTCCTCGTCCCAGTCCTCGCCCACGATCTGCGAGTGGCCGGTGATGGTGATGCCCTGGAAATCGTCGTGCGCGGCGTACAGGCCGGTATCGATGATGCAGATCTTCAGGCCGGTGCCGTCCGGCGCGCCGGGATCGACGGTTCCGTCACGGTTCGAGTCCCACACGTCGCGGGCCTGGAACTGGTCGATGTTGTAGGGCACGGCCTGCGCCAGCAGCTGCCGCACCGGCACCGGCGAGAGGCCCTTGACCTCGCTGCGCGAGGCCAGGCGCGAGGCGGCCACCTCGGGCAGCAGCACCGTCACCATCGGGACCCGGCTGAAGCGGTGGGTGATCTGCCCGCCCTCGGTCATCAGGCTGCGTTCGACCGCGGCCTGGTCGTCCTTCTCGAAGCGCACGTAATAGGCGCGGCGCCCCTGGGCATCGGTAGGGGCCTGTGACTTGGCGGTCGCGGCCTGTTCTGCGGCGAGTTGCCCGGCCTTGCTCGGAAAGGCCTGGGCCGGAGCGGCGCCGAGGCCGCTGCTGAGGGCGACGAAAAGGGCAACGGAAAGCGGGTGACGATGCAGCATGCGGTGGACATCCTCGGTATTGAAGGCGGAGGTCCGTTGGTGGAATGCCGGTTTGCGGGGGAGGGGCTGGTCACGCGCGGCAACCGACGCCACCCCAGCCATCCGCCCTCGCGGGCCCGCTGGTGTGCGATTCACGGTCGCCCTGACGGACGGATATCCCCGCACCACGAGGGGCGAGAAATGCGCCCCCGGCATCCGAGTCCGGCACAGCCGGTCCCCATCGGACCCGCCCGACTGTAGCAGAGTGAACCGTGCGTGAAGGAAAATTTTGGTTACGCGAGCGCCGGAGCGCAGCGGCTCGCCCCTCTTCAGTGGCGGAAATGCCGTATCCCGGTGAACACCATCGCCATGCCGTGCTCGTCGGCGGCGGCGACCACCTCGGCATCCCGCATCGAGCCGCCGGGCTGGATCACGGCGCGGATGCCGGCCGCGGCGGCGGCGTCGATGCCGTCGCGGAAGGGGAAGAAGGCGTCGCTGGCCATCACCGAGCCGGGCACGATCAGGCCGGCTTCCTCGGCCTTGAGCCCGGCGATCCTGGCGCTCACCACGCGGCTCATCTGGCCGGCGCCGACGCCGACGGTGCGTCCGTCCTTGGCGTAGACGATGGCGTTGGACTTGACGTACTTGGCCACGCGCCAGGCGAAGTGCAGGTCGGCCAGCTCCTCGGCGCTCGGCGCACGCTGAGACACCACCCGCAGTTCGGACAGCGCCACCTCGCGGATGTCGGCGGTCTGCATCAGCAGGCCGGAGCCGACGCGCTTGACGTCGATGTTGTTG
>JANJTY010000245.1 GCA_024710865.1 Lysobacteraceae bacterium
AGGCCTTCGAACTGGCCGCGGAACTGGCCGGCAACGCGCGCGAGCGCGAACTGATGCGACGGCGCGCGGCGGCCTGCGGCAGACCCGACGCCAGCAACGGTTGATGCTGGCGCCCCGCGCGGGTCAGGCCAAAAACATTGCCGCCCACACCAAGAAGCAACACCTTTCCCGTGTCGCTCGGGCAGCCTCACTTTGCTCTGACGAGGACCCTGTTGTGACGAGAGCGCCCTGCTTGGGCGCAGCAAAGCTCGTCGCTGCGCGCAGGCGGGCTTCACCACCGACCCGCCCTTTTCGGTCCGCGTCTATCCACCGACTCGCGGCCGAGCTACCGCCGACCAGCCCAACAACCCCACCAACACGGCCAAGAGCCCGCCAGCGAACACTCCCATCGTTGGAATGACCGCTGGCTGCGGTACTCCCGACACAGGCGTGACCTGCAGTGGCAGCTCGCCAACAAAGAACCGCGTATCGGGATCCCATTCCTCATCGAACGCGTACAGTTCAATTTGGTACGTGCCTGCTGCAAAAGGGCCCACTTCCCAAGAGCGGGTCTGCCGACCGAATCCGCAGTTGGCCGATACCGCAGTCGCAACGACGATGCGAATCAGCGCCCCGTCCCGCTCTACCGCGAGCGGCGGCTGAGCAAGAAAGGTCTCGCAGGGACCTGCTGTAGCGAAGAGATCGAACGGCAGCCCAGCCTGTGGCGACGCGGGATCGGTATGCAAATCGGGGCTCTCGAAGCCGCAGTAAAAGCACAGCGCCCAGATCGCGTCCACCGCCAAAAACAGTCCGCATCCAAAAGCATATGTCACGAGCCACTTTCGATTGATCATCACAAACGCACCTTTGGGCAAGACGAGAGTGGTAAAGCCATCCTGAACCGAAGCCGAGTTACTCGAAACTGTCGCGGAATAGGTACGCATCCAGCCCCGGACATTGGCTCGGTCCCCCATGGCAAGGATCGCTCTGGGGAACGCCGGCGAAAGGATACTCCACACCGTCGGGTGTGCCGTCGCCGTCGGAGTCGGCACTCAGGTAGTGGCTGCCGATCAGGAACTCGAAGACGTTCGGCAGGCCATCGCCGTCGCTGTCGGTCGCGGGATAGGCCAGGCCAAGAACGCTGTTGCCCATGCCGGGGAAAAGCTGGGTGTAACCGCGCCCGTCGAACGCCTTGGTCTGTTCGTCCAGGAACACCGCGCAGTCGCCGCCGATCCTGCAGCGCAGATGCAGGCGCGAAGTCCCCTGCGGTCGGCAGGCAGGGTACGGCGAACAGGCGGCGTACACATAGCCCTGCCGCCCAGCGTACTGGTAGCCCGCGCTCATGGCGGTGTTCACCACGGTCTCTGAGCTGAGCAGAATGAAATCGCGCTGCGCAGCGGGGCCTGGCTTCTCCAGCAGGTGGAGCGGTACGAGGTTGGGATGCTCACTGCGCATCTTGTGCGGCGTGGTCAGGATCAAGGCGCGGGCGCGCGGCGCGCCCGCCACCGTGTTGGGGAATGCTGGGTAGCCCGGAACGGTGTAGCCGGCGACAAAATCGATCGGTCCGCTGGGCACGCTGTAGTACGCGTCCGCTTGGTACAGCGCGAGCGCCATAGCCAACTGCGGCGAAGCCACCGCGGCATAGTCATCAGCGCCTGGGCTGTAGGCGGCGAACAGAGGCGCGAGGCGATTGCGCACCACCTCTTCGCGCACGGTACCCAGCATGCGCTCGGCCGCTGCCTGAGCATCGGGCACGCCGAAGCCCTCCTTGTCATCGTGCGCTGCGATACCACGCGACGCGGTCTCCGCTACCACATTGCGCAACCCATAGGCACCCAATTGGAACGGCTCGCCTCGTCGCACCATGGGATTGATTGAACGCAACAAGCCGAAGAGGCCTGCCACCTGCGGAGTTGACATTGACGTCCCCGTGCATAGACCAGCGCCATCGCTGCCAGTGCCAGATCCGTACGAATCACCGCAGGAAATATCCACATTCCAGTCATGGCCTGGATATGCGATGGAGTAGATTGCCTTTGCCGGCGCAATAACTTCTTGCTTTCGAGTGGAAGTACTGAAGTTTGATCCGCATTCGGCGGAAACTCCCGGATACGGACAACCCCGCAAGTCATTGCCTGGCGCGTCATCCCAGAACGTGAATCCGTCCAGGAATGAACCGCCGACCGCAACGACCGAGCGATCCATCGCTGGAAACTGAAGGGTTGTTCTGCTGTTACCCGAGGCAGCGACGACCAAGGGGTCTGTAACGTTTGGTGTGGAACCGGCTTGACCGTGGCGGCCTGAGCGGCTCTGATGCCGGCGTTTGCCATGGAGGCCGCGATGTCCGATTCGATGACCGAGCTGTTCACCTCTGCGCTGGGTCTTCCGCCGCCCTGGCGCGTCGATCAAGTCCGCTTCGAGCAGGCACGGAGCGAGATCCACTTCGATGTGGTCTGCGATGCCAAGCGCCTTCCCTGCCCGAGCTGTGGCGCACCGGACCAGCCGATCCACGACCGGCTGCAGCGTGACTGGCAGCACCTGCATTTCTTCCAGTTCCGCGCTTTCGTGCATGCGGCAGTGCCGCGCGTTCGATGCGGGCAGTGCGGCGAGCGAGGCGAGCCTGAGGTCAAGCAGGTGGCGGTGCCGTGGGCGCGCGAGCGCAGCGGTTTCACCCTGATGTTCGAGGCGCTGGTGGTGACGTTGGTGCGCATGTCGGGCATGCCGGTGCGCCAGGTCGGCGCGCTGTTGGGCGTGACCGGTCCGCGCCTGTGGCGCTCGCTCGAAGCGCTGGTCGATGCCGCCTGCGCCGATCTCGACATGAGCGCCGTGGAGGCGGTGGGCATCGACGAGAAGTACGTCGGGCGACAGGGCGCGATCACGGTCGTACACGATGCGCGGAGCGGTGACGTGCTGCACGTCAGCCAGGGCTGCAAGTCCACCAACGTGGGCGATTTCGCCGCAGCGCTGGCCGAGCACGGCGGTGATCCGGGCCGGATTGCCACCTGCACGCTGGACATGTCCAAGGCCTTCATCGCCGGCGTCTCGACGCACCTGCCTAAGGCAGCGGCCTGCTTCGACCCGTTTCACCTGGTCAAGCTCGCCAACGAGGCCCTGGAGAAGGTGCGCCGGGACGAGATCGCCGAGCTGCCCGAACTCAAGGGAACGCGCTTCCACTGGCTCAAGGATGCCTCCGACTGGAGCCGCAAGGAGATCGACCTGCACTGGCTGCGCATGGACCGAAACCGAACCGCCAGGGCCTGGCGGATCAAGGAAGCGCTGCGCGACATCCTCGCCTGGCGCCGTGCGCCGCAGGTGCCGGTCGTGACGCTCATGGACCGATGGATCGGTTGGTGCCGCCGCTCCCGGCTGCCGCCATTCAAGCGCCTGGGCAAAACCTTCCTGGCCCACATCGAGGGCATCCGCAACATGCTCGCGGCCGCCAACTCGAATGCCCATGCCGAGTCGATCAACTCCGCGATCCAGGCAGCCATCGCCCGCGCCCGCGGCTTCCGCACCTTCAAGAACCTGCGCACGATCATCTTCCT
>JANJTY010000018.1 GCA_024710865.1 Lysobacteraceae bacterium
GGCGCGCCGCCACCGGAGCAGATGGGCGGAACCGGTACCTTGCCCGCATCGAAATCGTCACCGCGCAGCGGCCCCTCGTAGTAGTGCGCGGCTATGTCGGCGATGGTGTTGGCGTAGGCGTCCGCGTAGGGGGAACCCCAAAGCGCGCCGCCGGCCCCATCCGCGTTTCCGACGCCCGCATCGGTCCAGGGATTGGAGAATCCGTCGGTGAACTGCAGCGCGTAGTTCTGCTGGCAGGCGTGGGTGATGAGGTCGTCGTTGCTGTCGAACTGGGAGCCCGCGAAGTTCAGCGCCTCGCGATTGGGCGTGCCGCCGCTACCGCGCAGGGCATAGAAGTCGTCGTACAGATCGCTGCGCTCGGTCTCGATGTCACGCATCACGATGTCGTCGCGGTTGTTGATGCGCAGGGTGCCGATGCGCATGTTGCCGAACTGGTCGAAGGCCGAACCGAGACCGGCACGCAGCGCCTGATGGCGCTTGCGGTGGTAAACGAACCAGTTGGCGAAGTTCTGCATCTCCTCGGCGTAGCTGCGCCCGCTCGGGAAGGTGTTGCCGGACTTGATCTCGTAGCGGCGCAGGCAGCGGCCGTCCGGAGCGATGGCATCGACGCCGTCGACTGCGTCGAGCGCCGAGGTGTCCTCGATGAACTCTTCGTAGGCTTGCGGGTCGGGCGGCTCCTGGCTGCAGGTTCCGCCCCACGGCAAGGTGATCAGCTCGCTGACCAGCAGGTAGTAGGTGGCAGGATAGTAGGTGAAGGTCTCGTCATGGGTCCCGTTGGACACCGTGCCGTCCGCGCGGCGCATTCCCGGATGCAGCCTGAACGTCCAGTTCCCGTCGCTGCTCGTCAGATCCTCGGTCAGGTCGATGACCGAACCGCCCCGCACCGGGTCCGACACCGCGGCGCTCGGGGTGGCATCGGCGAAGGTGGTGCTGCCGCGGCTGTTCCAGGGGCGGTAGTCGATGCGCGGATTGTAGAACTGACGGTTGTAGTCCGGACTGCGCGCGAAGGCATAGTCGAGGGTGGGGGGAACCGCGAAGTGGTCGTGGCGGCTGTCGGGCAACGAGCGGTTGCCGGTTCCGGTGCCGTTGGGGAAGAGGTAGGCGTACTTCTTCCAGGTCGCGCCGGCATTGCCGGCATTGTTGTAGTTGAGGCGGCCGGGCTCCTCGGCGCCGAAGAAATTGCGGTGGCTGGCGTCTGTGTTCCACCACAGCGCGCCGTCATTGGTCGGGAACAGGGTCTCGAAGTCCATGCTGCCCGAGTCGTCCAGGATCATGACGACATTGGGTTTGACCGCGTTGGCGATGGTCAGCGGTGTCTGGGCGATCTCGGCGGAGGCGCCACCTGCGAAGCTCAACGCTGCAGTGATCGCCAGGACGCGCAGGGAGGAAGGTCGGATAGGCATCGGGAGACTCCGTCGCATGGGCGTCCGGCTCAGCGCCGGTAGGTCGATTGCAGGATGACGCCGGTGCCCGCGCTGCCGCCGAAGCCGCGCGCGGTCACCTGGTAGACGTTGGCTTCCTCGTCAGGCCGGCTGGCGTCGAGGCTTCCACCCGGATCGGGCACGGGATGCAGTTCAACGATCACCAGTTGCGGCGCACTGGCCACGTCCCAGTAGTTGCCGTCGAGACCATAGGTCAGATGGGCGAAGCCGGGCGCGCTGGTACCCCACCCGGGCAGGCTGCGCAGCACGCTGGAGGGAGGTGGCTCGGCGCCCGGCGTGCGCACGCTGTACCAGCCAGCGGTGGTGCCCGGCGGCGGCAGGCTGGCTGCCTCCAGGCGGGTCTCACCGAAGCGCAGGGCAGCCTCCGCGGCCTGCAGGGCGAGGTCGAGATCGCGGGTGTTGCCCGCCATCTTCTCCTGCATCATGGAAAGCCGCATTGCGGTGACGCCGATCAGGGTCATCACCAGCAGCATCATCAGGCTGACCGCCAACGCGGCACCGCGCTGGCGAACCGGAAGCGGATGGAAAACGGGACGGATCGGGTTCATGTCACGGCATCCGGTTACGCAGGGCGATGGTGGTCTCGAACACGCGCCGCTGGCGGCGATCATCGACCGGATTGACGATGGTCCCCGCCAACAGGAAGCTGCGCTCGTCCTCGTCCTCGGTGAACTCCTCCGGCGAGCGTACGAGCAGCGCAATGCGCACCGACAGCACCTGCGACCAGTCCGCCATGGCACTGGCGGTGACATAGCTGTCGACCACCCGATTGCCGGTCAGGTCCACGCCATAGAGCACCTGCATCGACTCGACGCCGGAGATCAGCTCTTCCGCAACCAGACTGCTTCCTTCGAGAGCCTCGCGGTACAGCGCAGGCTGGCCATCGGCGCCTTGTCCGACGAAATAGGCGAACGTGCGGACCTTCGCCACTTCGCTGCCGGGTCCGAAATTGGTGACGGGGCCGCGCGCGTTGATATTCTCGGCGTTGCCGGGCGTGAATGAGCCGCCGCGCGAGCCGACGATGTTGAGACGTGTGCCACCGTCGGTAACGTTGGTGGCCTGAAACATCTGCATCTGGAGGCAATCGGACACCAGCAGGATGTCGCCGGTGGCGATGTCCGTGGGTTGGTTGTCGGCGAAGATCTGGCTGCCCGAGGTGAAGGGCGAGACCAGCGGCAGGCCTACATCCGTCGAGCGTACGATGACAGCATCGCTGCCCGGCAGTGCGCGCGAGCGCATCTGCGAGGCAATCGATCCACCACCGCCGGCCGGCAGCTCGGGTACCCAGGTGCCACCGGGCGCGGGGTTCGTGGCATTGAGCGTGACCGTCTGGCCCGGCGCGCTGCTGCTCGCCTCGTATCCGCTCACGCCAAACTCCACATCGAATGGATAGGCCGTTGCATTGAGGTAGCTGCGGTAAAGCAGCGGTACGCCATTGCGCCCGCGGCTGCCGCAGCCGGTGAAGCCGCCCATGCGCAGGTCGCGCGCCATGAACTCGAGCGCGAAGCGTCCCGACTCCTGCAGCCGTCCGTTCTGGGTCTGGCTGTTGAAGGTAAGCTTGCTGCCCAGGTAGTACTGGCCGGCAGCACCGACCACGATCAACCCAACCACCAGGGCGATCATCAGCTCGATCAGCGAGAAGCCCGACTGACGGTCCACCGCAGAAGGGGTTGGGAGGATCCTCATGGACATGTTCACAGCCCCGCCGTCACGCGAAAGATCAGCGGTCCACCGCCGTCCGGATTTTCGCCGCCCACGTCGCCGCGGGCGTCGTCCCATCGCACCTCCACCGTCGCGATGCCAGCCGCGCTGACCGCAACGGATCCATCGCCCTGCGGCAATTCACCCGCGAGCCGCGCCTTCCACTGGGTCAGATCGTCGCCCGCCACCGTTCCCGCGGTCGGCGCGCCGCCAAAGCCGATTGCGTAGGCGCCCGCGAGGGCCTGGGTGCGGTTGGCACGCATGCGTTCGATCACGTCGTGGGCCAGGAAGGTGGCCTGCGAACGCATGTACGCGTTGTGGTTGAAGCGCAGACTGGCGGCCTGCATGCCGGCCAGCCCCAGGAGTCCGATCGAGAGTACGAGCACGGCGATCAGCACCTCGATCAGGCTGAATCCGCGGGCGGTTCGAAGGTTCATCCGGCGCATGGCAGGCTCCGCGTGGTGACGTGGCCAAGCCGGTTGATGGCGACTTCCTTCTTCTGCTGGCCGCTGCAATTGGGAACGTTCAGGACGAAATTGCGCGTGGCGCCGCTACCGCCCGACCACGAGGCCGTTCCGTTCGGATGGAAGCGCAGATAGCTGACCCCGCCGGTCAGAGTCGACTGCCCCTCCAACGGATACCAGACCCGCACCCAGCGCGTATCGTCGGCGGCCTCTGGCGTCTGCGGATCTCCCGTGGCCGCTCCGTCCTGGAACACGATCCAGCCGCCGCTCCAGCTGAGCCCTCCGCTGCAGGCGCTCTGGTTGGCGCTTGAGCACAGGGTGACTGGAAAACCACGCTTGATGGCTTCGCCGCGCGCGGTGTGCATGGCCCCGACCAGGTCGTTCACCTGGGCCGCGGCGCGGTTGTTCTGCACCAGGGCGTTGAAGCTGGGCACGGCGGCCGCCAGCAGGATCGCGGCAACCGCCATCGTGACCAGCATTTCGATCAGGGTCACGCCGTCCTGGCGGGTCGCCCGGCTCCTGCGGCGTGCGCAGCGTGCATGTGCGGCAAACATTCCCGAGTCCCCTGGTTCTGCATTCGCGAGCGCGGAACCGGCCGACGACCACGGTTCCGCTGGATGGCGCGCTTTCTAGCAGTCCACGCGGCGGGAACGAAGGGGCGATGTGTAAAAGATAGTGACGAAGGTCACGTAACACCTGTGAACCACGTCGCGCGCAGCGCGAGTGGCACACTGCAACCCTTGTGCGGCAAGGCGGGGCGCGGGTCGTGCGAACGTTGCGCGAAGCGCAGCGGGCAGGTGTAAACAATCGTCACGCAGGCGCTGCTGACCTCGCCGGCAGCACGCTAGAGCGCCCCTCCAGCGCTTGATTGCGCCAGCAATCGCTGCAGGCAACGCGCCACCGCGGCGAATCCGAAGGCGGCGGTGACATGGGTGGCGGCGCCCAGCCCCTGCCCGCAGTCGAGGCGCAAGGCCGCGTCCGCTGCAAGGGCCGGACGCAGCCCGCACACGCTGCCATCGGACTGCGGATAGCGCACGTTCTCGAGCGAGAACACCGCCGGCACGCCGAACGAACGCTTTGGATTGCGGGGAAAGCCGTGTTCGCCGCGCAGCTTCTTGCGCACCAGGGCCAGCAGGGCGTCATGCTCGGTCCGGCTGAGGTCGCGGACCTGGATGCGGGTGGGATCGGTCCGCCCGCCGGCGGAACCTACGCAGATCAGAGGTAGGCGATGACGGCGGCAGAATGCGATGCACTCGACCTTGGCGCGAAAGCTGTCGAAGGCATCGATGACCAGATCGTAGCCGCGCAGCAGGTGGCGTTCGAAGCTCGGCACGGTCAGGAACTCGGCGACCGCCTCGACCTCGGCGGCCGGGTTGATGGCGCGCACGCGCTCGGCCATCGCCTCCACCTTGGCGCGACCGAACTGGCCCTCCAGCGCATGCAGCTGGCGGTTGCTGTTGCTGAGGCAGATGTCGTCGGCATCGATCAGGGTCAGGCGGCCGATGCCCGAGCGGGCCAGGCCCTCGACCACCCAGCTGCCGACGCCACCGATCCCGACCACGCAGACATGGCTGGCCGCGAAGCGCTCCAGTGCGCCACGCCCGTACAGACGCTCGATGCCGCCAAAGCGGGCCCTGTCCACCGTTGCTTCAGCCTGCACCTGCGATGCTCCTATACTCCGCGTCACGCCGAATCCGTCTCGATGCGCATGCCGCTGCCGAACCGACTGCTGCGTTTTGCCGAGCGCCTCAGCTTTCCCCGCCTGTTTGCGCTGACCGCCACGCTGTTCCTGGTCACCGTACTGGTTCCCGATCCCCTGCCCTTCGCCGACGAAATCCTGCTCGGCCTGGGCACCTTGCTGCTGGGCGCCTGGCGCCGCCGGCGTCAGCCCGTCGCGCCGTCGCTCGAAGCCGGGGGGCGCGCGAAGACGAAGTAGCGCGCCGCCACGAAGTTGACCACCATCCCGGCCAGTGCACCGACCGCGACGCCGGCCACCGGCCAGTCGCGCAGCGCGGGAAATCCGCCGAGCACGGCAGCGTAGGCCGCGTAGTTCGCCGCCAGTCCGGCGCTGCAGCTCAGAACATAGCGCCCGAACTCGGCCAGAAGGCGGGGACTGCGCCGGTCCGCGAAGGTGATGGCGCGGTTGTAGGCGAAGGTGGTGAGGATTGCCGCAGCCACGGCCGGGATGCGCGCGAGGTAGGGATCCATGCCCGCGAACCGCACCAGTCCTTGCACCAGCGCGGCATCGACCACGAACCCGAGGGTCCCGGCAAGGGCGAAATGCAGGAGCTGGCGGCGCAACATCAGGCCGCGCCGAAGGCCTGCCGCATGCGCGCGGCGTCAGGCCGCTCGATCGCGCCGCGCTCGGTCACCAGCACGTCGACCAGGTCCGCAGGCGTTACGTCGAACACCGGGTTCCAGGCCTGGATGCCCTCGGCCACGGTGCGCTGACCGCCCACCGAAAGCAGTTCGTCGCCCGAGCGCAACTCGATCTCGATCGCGTCGCCGCTGGCCGTGGCCAGGTCGACCGTGGAGGACGGCGCCACGACCATGAACTTCAGGCCGTGGTAACGCGCGGCGATGGCCAGGGCGTAGGTGCCGATCTTGTTCGCCACATCGCCGTTGGCTGTGATGCGGTCGGCACCGACCACGACCCACTGCACGGCACCACTGCGCATGAGGTGCGCGGCCGCGGCATCGGCGATCAGGGTTGCATCGATGCCGTCCTGCTGCAGTTCCCACACGGTGAGGCGCGCTCCCTGCAGCCAGGGCCGGGTCTCGCCGGCGAACACCCTCGCGATGCGGCCCTGCGCCACGCCAGCGCGGATCACGCCGAGCGCAGTGCCGAACCCTGCGGTGGCGAGCGAGCCGGTGTTGCAGTGGGTGAGTACGCCGGAACCGGGTGCGATGCACTCGGCTCCGATCAGGCCCATACGGTGGTTGGCGGCCAGATCCTCGGCCTCGATCGCCGCCGCCTCGGATGCCAGCCGCTCGCGCCAGTCTCCGCCCCAGAGCGGCAGCGCGACGCTCAGCCGATCCAGAGCCCAGGCCAGGTTGACAGCGGTGGGGCGCGCCGCGCGCAGCGCGGACAGCGCAGGCTCCAGCGCCGTGGCCGCCGCAGCGCCATCGGCGGCCTGGACCTCGCGCGCCGCGAGCACCACGCCCCAGGCCGCGGCGATTCCGATCGCAGGCGCTCCGCGCACGGTCAGATCCGCGATGGCCGCGGCGACCTCGCGGGCGTCAAGACAGGTGCGGAAGTCCTGCACGAATGGCAGGCGCCGCTGGTCGAGCAGGGCCAGGCGATCCCCGCGCCACTGCACGGCGCGGACCCGGTCGTAACGGGAGACGTCCATGGCTATGATGGGTTGGGGCCGGGCGGGGCGCAGGTTAACAGCTGGCCTCGGCGCGACGAAGTGTTCGCCGCGAGACGCAACCGGGGCTATCCTGCCGCCATGGCCGCCTC
>JANJTY010000290.1 GCA_024710865.1 Lysobacteraceae bacterium
ACCTGGCCGCGGCGCGCCTGGCCGATGGGGTGGTGGGCACCGTGTTCGACGGTCATTCGGAGGTCGGCGTGAGCGTCGAGTCCCTGCTGCAGCGCGAAACCCGCCAGTGAGCCAGACCCCGCCTCCCGTCGCGGCGCCGCCGCGCCGCGACCTGCGGCGGCGGTCGTTCCGCAACCCCGCCGAGCGCCTGATCGAGGGGGTTCTGCTTGCCGCCGCACTCTCGGCAGTGGCGATCACCGTCGCCATCGTGGTCATCCTGGTGGTCGAGTCGAGCGCCTTCTTCGCCAAGGTGCCGGTGCTGACTTTCCTCACCGACACCCAATGGACGCCGCTGTTCAGCAACCCGCGCTACGGCATCCTGCCGCTGCTCGGCGGCACCCTGATGACGAGCCTCATCGCGCTGCTGTTCGCGGTGCCGCTGGGCACCGTCACCGCGATCTACCTGAGCGAGTTCGCCTCGCCGCGCGTGCGCGAAGTGGTCAAGCCGGTGCTGGAGCTGATCGCCGGCGTGCCGACCGTGGTGTTCGGCTACTTCGCGCTGCTGTTCGTGACGCCCTTGCTGCAGAAGCTGATCCCGGGACTGCCCGGGTTCAACATGCTCGGTCCCGGCATCGTGATCGGCATCATGATCGTGCCCTACATCAGTTCGCTGTCCGAGGACGCCATGCGCGCGGTGCCGATGCATTTCCGCGAGGCCTCCTTTGCCATGGGCGCGAGCCGCTTCCAGACCGCGGTCAAGGTGGTCGTGCCGGCGGCCCTGTCGGGCATCGTGGCCTCCTACATCCTGGGCGTCTCGCGCGCGGTGGGCGAGACCATGGTGGTGGCCATCGCCGCTGGCCAGCAGCCCAACCTGACCTTCGATCCGACCGAGGCGGCGGCGACGATCACCGCCTTCATCGTGCAGGTGTCGAAGGGCGACGTGCCGCATGCCTCGATCGCCTACCAGAGCATCTTCGCGGCGGGCCTGACCCTGTTCGTCCTGACCCTGCTGTTCAACGTGCTGGGCTATTTCGTGCGCAAGCGCTTCCGGGAGGCCTACTGACATGGCCCTGCAGTCCGAGCAGATCCGCGGGCTGATCGCCCGCCACCGTCTGCGCGACATGCTGTTCGATGTGCTGGGCCTGGTGATCATGCTGGTCCTGCTGTTCATCCTGTCCGCGCTGTTCATCAAGCTGGCGATCGACGGCTGGGACCGCCTCGGCACGGATTTCTTCCAGGGCTATCCGTCGCGACGCGCGGCGCAGGCCGGCATCCTGCCGGCCTGGATCGGTTCCATGCTGGTCATGCTGGTCACCGCACTGGCCGCCGTGCCGGTCGGCGTCGCCGCGGGCGTGTGGCTGGAGGAGTACGCGCCCAGGAACGTGCTCACCGAGATCGTCGAGATCAACGTCACCAACCTCGCCGGCGTGCCTTCGATCATCTACGGCCTGCTCGGCCTCGGCTTGCTGGTGCATGGCCTGGGACTGGGGCCGAGCGTGGCGGCGGCGGGCCTGACCCTCGCGATGATGATCCTGCCGGTGGTGGTGGTGGCCACGCGCGAGTCGATCCGGGCCGTGCCCCAGACCATCCGCGAGGCCGCCTACGGCCTCGGCGCGACGCGCTGGCAGGTCACCCGCGACCACGTCCTGCCGTACTCGCTGGCCGGTGTCCTCACCGGCGTGATCATCGGCCTGTCGCGGGCGATCGGCGAAACCGCGCCGCTGATCACGATCGGCGCCGTGGCCTTCATCGCCTTCCTGCCGCCTTCGCCGGTCGACGCCAGCTTTCCGTTCCTCAACTTCGAGTGGCTGAGCACGCCGTTCACCGTGATGCCGATCCAGATGTTCAACTGGGTCTCGCGTCCCGACCCGGCCTTCCAGCAGACCGCCGCGGCCGCCGGCGTGGTGCTGGTCGGCCTGACCCTGCTGATGAACGGCGCCGCCATCTTCCTCCGCTACCGCGCGCGCAAGCGCATCAAGTGGTGATCCCCATGTCCACCGTCCCGGCCGCCCGGCCCAAGGCCGAAGTCAGGAACCTGAGCTTCTACTACGGCGATTTCGCCGCGCTCAAGAACGTCAGCCTGCCGGTCGCCGCCAACGAGGTGACCGCCCTGATCGGTCCCTCGGGCTGCGGCAAGTCGACCCTGCTGCGCTGTTTCAACCGCATGCACGACCTGTACCCGGGCAGCCGCTACCAGGGCGAGATCCGGCTCTACCCGGATGACGTCAACCTGCTGGCGAAGGACATCGACCCGGTCGAGACCCGCATCCGCATCGGCATGGTGTTCCAGAAGCCCAACCCCTTTCCGAAGACGATCTTCGAGAACGTCGCCTACGGGCTGCGCATCCTCGGCGAGCGACGCCGTCCGGTGATCGAGGAGAAGGTCGAGAAGGCCCTGCGCGACGCGGCGCTGTGGGACGAGGTCAAGGACCGCCTGCACCAGCTCGCCACGAGCCTGTCGGGCGGCCAGCAACAGCGCCTCTGCATCGCCCGCACGTTGGCGACCGAGCCGGAGATCGTGCTGTTCGACGAACCGACCTCGGCGCTGGATCCGATCGCCACGGCGAGCATCGAGGAGCTCATCATCGAGCTCAAGCAGCGCGTCACCATCCTCATCGTCACCCACAACATGCAGCAGGCCGCCCGCATCTCGCGCCACACCGCGTTCATGTACCTTGGCGAACTGATCGAGTTCGGCGAGACCGAGCAGATATTCACCCGCCCGGCCAAGGAAAAGACCGAGAACTACATCACCGGCCGCTTCGGCTGAGCCGGAAGGGAGAACCACCATGTCCATGCCGCACGCCGGCCACATCGTAAAGACCTTCGACGAGCAGCTCGGCACCCTGCGCGACCGCGTGTTGCACATGGGAGGCCAGGTCGAGCACCAGCTGCGCAGCGCGGTGGACGCGCTGGAGCAGGGCGATGCGGAGAAAGCGCGGCAGGTCATCGCCGGCGACCGCGAGATCGACCGCATCGAGCTGGCCGCGGACGAGGCCATCGCGCAGCTGCTGGCGCTGCGCTCGCCGGTCGGCGTCGACCTCCGCTCGGTGCTGACTTACTCGAAGACGGTCAACGACCTCGAACGCGTGGGCGACGAGGCCAAGAAAGTGGCGCGCATGGCCGTGCTGCTGGCCGCGGATCCGGCCCAGGGCGAGGGCCTGGGCCTGGGCGCCGAGGTCGGCACGCTGGCGCAGCGCGCGCAGGAGATGCTGCACCGCGGCCTCGACTCGCTGGTGCGCCTCGACCTGGACCAGGCGCGCGCGGTGAAGGAACTGGACAGGGGACTGGACGAGGCCTTCGACGCCGGCATCGCGCGGCTCAAGGCGCACATGGCGGCGCATCCGGCCTCGGTGCCGCTGGCGCTGGAACTGGCCTTCGCGCTCAAGGCCCTGGAGCGCATCGGCGACCACGCCAAGAACATCGGCGAATACGTGTTCTACCTCGTCGAGGGCCGCGACGTGCGCCACCCGAAGGTGAATCCGGGGCGCTAGGGTCCTGACCCGGACGCGGATCGCCCGGCTGGCTCGGTCTGCGCCATCGCTGCGGCGCTTCCCGTCGTCGCCATCGCGCGGCGATGCCCCCCGCCCGTGCCTTGCCTGGACCACGCATCCAGGTCGGGTTCCCGGCAGCCCACTCGCGGGCAAGGCACACTAGGCGCGGGCGCGGCGGAGACCATCGCCAAGGCAGGGTCCCGGCGCGGTCCTGGCCGGTCGCTCAGAACAGGTCGCCGCCGGCCGAGAACGCGCGCTCCAGCTTGTCGCCCAGGCCGCCGATCTCGAGGATCATGCGGTCGACCTCGGCCGCCGAGAGGCCGTCGTAGGGGCGGTTCTCGCACAGGTGCAGGTAGGGCACGCCGTCGAGGTCGGACAGGGCGAGGTAGCCGATGCGCTGCTCCCAGTTGAAGGCCAGGGCGCGGCGCGGGTCGAGCCCGGTGGGCGGCGCGATGGTGGTCGAGATGCGCAGGTATTTGCGCCCGTCCTCGCCTTCGAGCTCGGCCAGGAAGATGCCCTGGTGGCGCTTGCCGCCGTCGAGGCTCAGCTCCACGCCCAGCAAGTAGGGCTCGTTCGTGCCCACGGTGTACTGGCCAAGGACGTGGGTGCGGATGTGCTCGAAACTCTGCATGGTGCGAAGGCGCGATCGATGGGACGGGTATGCTAACCCGGAACCCCGCCGAGCGACGCCAGCACGCATGACCGAGAGCGATGCCCGGAGCCGGATCCTCGCCGCGGTGCGCGCGATCCCGACCGGCCAGGCGGCCAGCTACGGCGAGGTCGCGCGCCGCGCCGGCCTGCCCGGCCGCGCCCGTCTGGTGGCGCGCGTGCTGGCGCAGAACGAGGACCCCGGCCTGCCCTGGCACCGCGTGCTGCGCGCCGATGGCCGCATCGCCTTTCCGGTCGACAGCGCGAACCACGCGGAGCAACTGCGTCGGCTCCGGGCCGAAGGCGTGGAGCCCGGTCCGGCCCTGCGCCACACGCGCGCCGACGCGGGCGATCTCGACCGCCTGCTGTGGGCGCCGCCGACGCAGCGCCCCGCTCCGCGCCGGCGCAGGACCTGAGCCATCCGGCACACTAGACCGCCCCGACCCGGACCCTCGCCGCGTGCCGAACAAGCTCCCGCCCTTCACCCGCGCCATGCTCATTG
Organism: Lysobacteraceae bacterium; assembly: GCA_024710865.1. GTDB lineage: Bacteria > Pseudomonadota > Gammaproteobacteria > Xanthomonadales > Xanthomonadaceae > JANJTY01. The sequence goes on from JANJTY010000290.1 coordinate 4,624, forward strand.
CCAATGTGGCGGTGTTCCTGCTGCAGATCAGCCTGCCGGAGGAGACCTTCCTGGCCTTCATGCTCTGGCCGCTGGGCGAGTACATGCAGGGCTGGAGTTCGAGTGGGCCGGTGAGCGTCGGCTTCCTGCCCTGGCAGGTGCTGAGCTACGGCTTCCTGCACGGCAGCTTCATGCACATCTTCTTCAACCTCTTCGCGCTGGTGATGTTCGGTAGCGCGATCGAAGAGGTCTGGGGGCGGCGCCGCTTCGCGCTCTACTACTTCACCTGCCTGGCCGGCGCCGGCCTGGTGCAGCTGCTGGTCGCGAC
>JANJTY010000294.1 GCA_024710865.1 Lysobacteraceae bacterium
GACGCGCTCGGCCCGCAGGGTGAGCCCGGCCGGCAAGCCGCGCGCTGCGTCGCCTTCGAGCACCAGTTCGGCGCGGTAGACCAGGCGCGCGGCGTCGTCGCCGGCGAGCGCGTAGTAGGGCGTGAAGCTGGGTTCGGACGCCACGCTGCGTAGCCGTGCCGGCAGCGGCGCGTCCACGCCCTGCACGCGCAGTTTGAAGCGCTCGCCCTCGCGCAGGCCAGCACGCAGCGCAGCGGGCACGAACACGCGCGCATAGGGCGCCTCACCCGCCAACAGGCTGACCAGGGTGGCGCCGACGGGGGGCTGGTCGCCGGGCTTGAAGGGCAGGGCATCGACGCGCCCGGCGCGCGGCGCGTGCAGGCTGAGGCGGGCGAGCGCGACGCGGGCGTCCTCGACCGCGGCGGAGGCGGCGGCGAGCGCGGCCTCGGCCTGGTCGAGCTGCTCGATGCGCGTGCCGGCGAGGCGCTCGTCCAACGCGGCCTGCATCGCGCGCAGCTCGGCCGCGCTGCGATCGCGCGCGGCCACGGCGCGGTCCAGATCGCGCTGTGCGACCTGGCCCTGGGCGCGCAGCTCGCTCAGCCGGACCGTTTCGCGCTCCGCTTCGGCCAGCGCGGCGCGGACCGCGGCCACCTGTGCGCGCGCGGCCTCGATCTGCTCGACGCGTGGCCCGTGCGCCAGCTCGTCGCGGCGCGCGCGGGCCAGACGCAGCTCGGCCTCGGCCCGCTGCAGGCGCAGCGTCGCGCGCTGCGGATCGAGCTCGGCCAGCCGCCCGCCCGCGGCCACGGCCTGGCCTTCGCGCACGTGCAGCGCCAGCACGCGCTCGGAGGCTTCGGCCGGCAGCGCGATGCGGTCCCATTCGAGCGTGCCGAGCAGGGGCGGCGGCGCGGGTTCGGCGCAGGCCGCGAGCAGCACGAGGGCCGCCAGCGCGATCGCGCGACGTGCGCAGGTATCAGTCGGCATGGCGCAACTCCAGTCCGCGTTCGAGCAGGGCGAGGGTGTGTTCGACCAGCGCCGCGCGGTCGACGTCGGTTGCGCCGAACACGCCGCGCCAGACCGGCGCGGCGGCGCTGGCGAAGAGGGTGAGGCCGATCAGCGAGACCACCAGCAGGCGCGGGTCGAGGTCGGGGTTCAGGCGCCCGCCGCGCTGCGCCGCGGCGAAACGCTGCGCCAGCGCCAGCGGGATCGCCGGCGCGAGCCGCGGCATCAGGCGCTCGCGCAGCGCGCCGCCCTCGCTCAGCACCTCGCGCACCCACAGCGTGGCCAGCCAGGGATGGCGCTCGAACAGGCCGAAGGCGGCCTGCACGAAGCCGCGCAGCAGCGCACGCTCGTCCTGCACCGGCACGGCGAGTCCGGTGCCGAGCTCCTGCAGCACCGGCATCAGGCGCTCGCCGATCACCGCCTCGATCAGCCGCTCCTTGTCGCCGAAGTAGTAGTGCAGCAGGGCCGGCGTCACCCCCGCCCGCCGCGCCACGCTGCGCAGGGTGCTGGCGGCGATGCCCTCTGCCACGAAGGCATCGAGCGCGGCCTGCAGCAGGGCGAGGCGCTGGTCGGGCGCATCGCGCTCGGGTCGTCCGGGGCGGCGGGGGCTGGGCATGGCGTTAATTTACGCATAAATTAAATAGGGATCAAGCGCCGCCACGCATGGGCGCAGGGCGTCGACCGGCCTTTGCCGCGCGGCAGGAGCTTTTGCTGCGCCGTTGGCGTTCCGCTCTCGCGGAGCAAACGTGCGCAATCGCAGCAGCGCCGAACTACGGCGCCAGATTCTCTCCCCCCTCCCTTTCGCCGAAGGCGAAGGGGAGGGCCGGGGTGGGGTGCTTTCTCGCGATCAGAGCACCCCCTCCCAGCCTCCCCCTGCCCGCCTCGCGGGCAAGGGGAGGAACCGAGCTGCTTTAGCCGCGACCGCTGTGCCGGATGCACCGAGCTTCCGAAGGAAGACGCCGGTCTGAAGCCCCTCCTACGCGGATGTTGTTGGCGCGCAGTCCGGACGACTACTGTGTCGCGTCGCTTGCCAGCTCGCGCGCGCGCTGGGTGAAGGGATTCGGCTCGGGCCAGCGTTTCTCGACCGCGCCACGGTGCTCCGCCACCGCCGCGGCATCGACCGTCTCGCCCAGCCGCTCTCGGCAGGCCGCCTCGACCAGCGCCGCGTAATGCACCTGCCAGTGATCCTCGCCGTGCCGCTCGCGGTCCAGCGCCTGCGCGCGCGCCGCCCGCTCGACACCGCGCGCGGCCGCGTCGCCGCCGCAGTCGAGATCCGCCAGATTGGCCAGGATCGGCCCCAGCATCGGATGCTGCGCCTTCTCCGCGATCGGCAGCGCCTCCTCCAGCAGCGTCCGCGCCTCGACCGCATCGCCCTGCGCCATGCGCACCACGGCGAGGTTGTTGAGCGAGTAGGACAGATCGTCGAAGTCGGCGCTGCGGTGACGCCGGTCGCTGTCCAGCGCATCGCGCAGCAGCGGCTCGGCGGCGTCCAGTTCGCCGCGTTCGAGGTGGAGGCGGCCGAGGTTGTTCTTGAGGGTGCCGATCTGGGGGCTGTGGTCGTCGTAGACGCGCAGTGCCAGTGTAAGTGCGCGCTCGTAAATCGTCGTCGCGCGTACCAGCTCCGCCGCAGCATGGGCATTGGCTCCCTGAGAGATCAGCGTGGCGATCGTGCGCGGGTGCGTTTCGCCCACGGAGGACTCGAGCGCGCGTACAGATTCAGCGAACAGCTCCTCGGCACTGGCGTGGTCGCCCGAGAAGTAGCGAAGCAGGGCTAGTCCATGAAAACTAACGGACTGCTCAAGCAGGTACGGCTCCGAACCGCCCCCCGACTGTTGCACAAGCGCCAGGGCTTGGCGGTACGCTGCCTCCGCTTTTGCATCCGATTCCATGAACGAGTATGCGTCGCCCCGAAGATTGTGGACGCGGACCTGTTGCAGTGTGGCCAGCGCAGCGTCTTCTCGGCCCAAGGACTCGGCGGCCTCCAACCGGGACAGCGCATTCTCGTATTCGCCGGTGTCGACCTCGATCGCCGCCATCTCGATCAGGTTGTCTGCATGCTGCTTCTGCAGCTCTGGATCGAGAGGCGCATCCTTCAGCACAGCAATGGATTGGTCCAGCAGCTCGATGCTGCGCCTGTTGAGCCCCAGACTCGAGTAGGCGAGTCCCATGGTCGCCAGATAGCGCGATTTGATCGCTGGACGACTGAACTCGGTGGAGTCGACGCGCGCGACTGCACGATCCAATACTTCGCGGACCGTCACTGTGTTGCCGCGCGCCTCGCCGGCGTCAGCAAGCAGGAAGACCGACGTGAGGAACTCTCGCGTCTGCCGCTCCGACGCCAGTTCCAGTTCGGCCCGAGCCTGCGCCTCCTCGGCATCGCGGCGGGCGAGGGTGGCTTCCCACGCCAGCCAGGCAAACACGCCGGTGAGCAGCATCGACGCCACGCTGAGCGCAACCAGGCGCCGCTGGCGGCGTCGCAGGTCGCGGCGACGCAGATCGTCGAAGCCGACCCCGAGCAGCCCTGCAGCCAACTTGAGAAACGCGAGGGTGAAGCCGTCGCCCTGCTCGCGCGCGTCGGCCGCAAGCGGTTCCAGCAAGGGACCTTCCGGCTGCGCCGGATCGCCCAGGACGAGCGCGGGTGGAAATGCCGCTGAGGCTGGCTCGCGGCGCGGGTCGAGCCCGGGCTCGCCTCCGACGACGAACGCCAGCACGGGCCGGTCCGGGTGGTGCGTGCGAAACCAAGCGATCTCCTGCCCCACCCACTGCGAAGCCACGGCGGCAGGGGAGCAGACCACGATGAGGGCGTCGCTGGCCTCGAGCGCCTGCTCGATGCTCGCGCCGAGCCCTGCGGCGCTGGCCAGCTCGTCGCGGTCGCGGAACACGGGCGCGAGCCGGCCCTTGCCGTCAACCACCCCTTTGGGCGGGCGATAGGACTCCAGCCGCCGATGCAGCCGCGCGGCAACTCGCTCGTCGCGGTGGCTGTAGCTGATGAAGGCGCGGTAGCGCCGTCCTTCGGCCTGGGTGGCCACCGTAGCCTCGGGCCTCAGGGTGCGGGTTCGAACCCATCGCCGAACAGCCGTTGCAGCGCGGCCAGGCAGGCCGAGCCGTCGTCCAGCGTTCCGTTCCAGGTGCCGATGTAGTCGGCATCCTGGAAACAGAAGTACTCGCCGTCGTAGCCATCCAGGCCGCCGTCCCAGACGCGGGTCGGTCCAAACGCGATGTAGGACCGGTGATCAAGCGGCTCCGCTTCGAACCCGTACAGCCCGACCACGGTCAGTCCGCTCGGAAAGAAGACGAACATCCACTGAAACCCGGTCGCGGTGAAGTCGAAGCGAGGCTGATCCAGGAAGGCATAGCGCAGGCCGGTGATGGCATCGTCCGCGTTCTCGCCGAGGAACCCGGCGAGGGCGGTTTCGTCGGCGTAGAAGTATTCGGTCTGGTTGAAGGTGCCTGGCGTCGGAATCTGGCAGTAGGTGTCCGTCAGATGCGCGGCCGCCTCTCGGCCGGCGAACGTCCAGCCTTGCCACTGCACCAGGGTGCTTCCGACGGTGGTGCCGGCGCAGCTTGAGGACCCGATGGCGAACTCGTCCCACGAGCCAAACCCGTCGATACGAATGCTTCGACGACCGCCGCCCGAGTACGCCACGTCGATACCAACCAACAGCAGCAACAAGACCAGCAGAACGCGCTTCATTGTGCACCCCCGAAAGGAAACGACCCTGTGCTGCGACCGGCCGCAAGGCTTCCGCGCGACGGGTCGCGCAACGGCCGCCGCGGTCTAGCATAGCGCGGCGCCGAGGGTGCCGGACCCCAGACCAACGCTCCTTCCATCGCCCGCTGGCGTCACGCCCGCGAGCTGAGCGGCTGACTCGCCCTCGAACTCGAGCGTGGGAGCGTGCCGCTCCTGGAAGCACCGACCAGCCATTTCCGTCCGCCGGTGGGAGCGGGGGCGGTCATTGGCTGCGATGACACAGAGGCACCGCCGAGCATCGCCAGCGACGCCGTATGCCGAGTACTCGACCGCGTCGCCACACAGGCTGGGGCGCGGGAGGTTCGCCAGCACGGTGCAGGAATCGGGTCGGAGGTCCTGCTCGCGCAGCGCGCACCCACTCGGCGAACGGTGCGAGGTCGCTCTCCAGGCATGACGTGGTGGGTGGCAGCACGGCGAGCGTCCGCGCGCGCGGAGACTTCGTGCCGGCAGGACGATTGCCAACCGCAACGTGCTGGGCGGAGTGCGCGCGGCGCAGCCTGCGGTGCGAGAATGCCGCCCATTCCGGCGTGCCCGCGAGGCCATGACCCCAAATCCGCTGCGAGAGCTCCTCGACGCCTGGGACGCGCAGCGGTTGTCGTCGAGCGTGGACGCAGGCGACCGCCTCACCCTCGCGCGCCAGGCCCTCGCGCTGGGCCATCCCACGCTCGCCTGCGAGCTGCTGCGTGCGCCCGTGGCCGATCCGGGCGCGACGCCGGAGCTGCGCTACACCGCAGCGCTGGCGCAGGTGCGCATCGGTGGCTACCGCGCGGCGGCGGCGCTGCTCGCCGGCTTGCTGGAGGAAGCGCTGCCGACGGCGCTGCAGGTCGATGTGCTGGCCCTCGCCGGGCGCATCGACAAGGACCGCTGGGCGCGGCTGCCGCCGGGGCCCGAGAAGAACGCCGCGCTGCAGCGCGCCACCCTGCGCTATCGCCAGGCCTGGGAACTGGGAAGGTCCAGCTTTCCGGGTATCAATGCCGCGACCCTGCTGGCCTTGGCCGGGCAGGGTCTGGCCGCGCGCGAACTGGCGGCGCAGGTGCGCGCGGCGGTGGAGCGCGATCCGGCGCAGTCGCCGCTCTGGCGCGCCGCGACGCGGGCCGAGGCGGCAGTGCTGCTGGGCGAGTTCGACGTCGCGGCACGCGAGTACGCCGGGGCCGTGCGCCTGGCGGGGCGCGAGGTAGGGCATGTGGCCAGCATGCGCCGCCAGCTGCGCCTGATCGCGGCCTCGATCCGCGTGCCGGATATGGTTCTGGAGGCGCTGGCCGAGCCGCGCGTGCTGGTCTTCACCGGCCACATGATCGATGCGCCCGGTGCGGCCGCGCAGCGCTTTCCGCCCGCGCTGGAAGGCGCCGTGGCGGAGGCATTGGCGCGCCGGCTGGGCGCCCTGCAGGCCGGCTTCGGCTACGTCTCGGCCGCCTGCGGCGGCGATCTGCTCTTCATCGAGGCCATGCAGGCGCGCGGTGCCGAGCTGCACATCACCCTGCCGTTCGCGCGCGATGATTTCCTCGCGACGTCGGTGGCCTTCGCCGGCGAGGCCTGGGTGGCGCGTTTCGAGGCGGCCCTGCAGCGCGCCGCCAGCCTCAGCTTCGGCGTGCCGGAGCGGTTCCTGGGCGACGAGGCCCTGTACGCCTTCGCCGCGGACCAGATCCAGGGCGCGGCCCTGCTGCACGCGCGCGAACTCGAGGCGACGCCGGGCATGCTGGCCCTGATCGATCCGGACGCGGCGGCGCTGAGCGGCGGCACTGCGCACACGCTGGCGCGCTGGGAGCGGCTTGGCCTGCCGGTCGAGCGCATCGACCTGGCCGCGCTGCGCGCGGCTGCCGCGGCGTCGGTTGCGACGCAGCCTGCGCCGGCGCGGCCCGCGGTCGAGACCCGCTCGGCGCCGGTGCGGCGCGAGGTGCGCACCATGCTGTTCGCCGACGTGGTCGGCTTCAGCCGCCTGGCGGAGGAGGACACGCCGGCCTTCCTGCTCAATTTCATCGGCGCGATCGCCGAGCTCGTCGCGCGCGCCGAGCCGGCGCCTGCCTTCGTCAACACCTGGGGCGATGGCCTCTTCATGGTCTTCGACACGGCCGAGCAGGGCGCCGAGTTCGCCCTGCGCCTGCGCGATGCGGTGGCGCGCACGGACTGGCCGGCGCATGGCCTTCCGGCCGGCACCAGCATCCGCATCGGCCTGCACAGCGGTCCGGTGTTCCCGGCCGAGGATCCGATCCTGCGCCGGCGCAACTACTTCGGCTCGCACGTGGTGCGCGCGGCGCGGATCGAGCCGGTGGCGGCGCCGGGCAGCGTCTACGTCAGCGCCGAGTTCGCCCGCGCCCTCGCCGCCGGCGGCGATGCGCGCTTCGCCACCGACTACCTCGGCGTGCTGCCGCTGGCCAAGGGCTTCGGCAGCGGCGCTCTCTACCGCCTGCGGCGCGGCGACGAAGCGGAGTAGGCTCCGAACCTCGCTTGGCAAGCCATGGCGCGTGGGCGCAGCATGAACGGGCACTGCACGGAGTCCTGCCATGCCTCGCCCGCGCGCCTGCTGGCCTGCCAGCGTCCTGTTGCTGTTCTGTGTCGCGGCCTGCGCCGTGGAGCCCCCACCCGGGATCGAGCCGGAACGCGCACCGGCTACGGATCCGGCGGCTGCGCCCGACTTCGCGGTCGAGGTCGAGACCGAGCTCCCTCCCGCCCTGCCCGGCGATGCCGTGCGCGATCCGCTTGCGGCGTGGCGGGCGGCGCGCGCCCTCGTTCCGCCGGACGGCCTGGTGCGGCGCATCGCCTTTGCGCGGCACGGGCTGTTCCTGTTCCATTCCGGGCCCGGCGATGAGGCCGTGCTGGGAACCTTCATTGGCCGGCAGGACGGCGGCTGGCGACCGGAAGAGCCCGCGCCGCACGATGCGGCGATGTTCAGCGCGCCGGGAGCGCCGCCCGAGGCGATCGAGCCGGCCCTGCAGCGTCTGCTGGCGAGCGCCGAGTTCATCCAGCAGGCGGCACGGCTGGACAGCTTCTTCCTGGAGAACCACGACGGCGCGCTGTTCTGGTCGCTGATGCCGGTGCCCGAGGGCGGCTTCCGCGAGGGCGTGGTGATCGAGACGGTGCGCCTGCCCTTCGAGCCGTGAGGCTCAGCGCGCGCGCTTGAGCCGCGCCAGGATCTCCGCGCGCGCCTCGCGCAGGATGGAATCGCGGTCGAGGCTCTCGACGATGGCCTGCACCACGCGCTTGGGGCCGTCCTCGCCCCAGCTCTTGCCGGCGGCGAGGTAGCGCTCGGCGGCGCGCCCGACCAGCACGGTGGCGTACCAGGCCAGCGCGCCCTGCGCGCCGGCGGTGAGCGCGGTCGAGAGCCCGGCGCTGCCCAGCTTGAGCGCCGAGGCGACCAGGTGCACGCCCCAGATCGCGCCCATCAGCGCCGCGAGCTGGGCCACGATGGTGGCGAGCAGGCGGCCGGCCTCGGCGCGCGTCATCGGCAGGCCGTAGACCTTCGAGAGGTGCACGACCAGGGCGACATCGAGCGAGGCCGCGGCGAGGAGGTCGGCCACCGGCACCGGGTTCAGCGCCACCGCCACGCCCTTGGCGATGCAGTAGAGCCGCACGATGCGCTGCGCGATCTCGGCGCGCAGGCGGGTGAGGCGCTCGCCCACGGCATCGGCCAGGCGCCCGGCGAACAGGCTGGCGTTGAGCGCGAGCAGGGTCTTGCCCTCCGCTTCCAGCACCGCCAGCACGCGCGCACGCAGCGCGGCCACGTCGGGCTCGCGCGGACGCCGGGTCTCGTGCTCGCGGCCGTCCGCGCCGACCTCGATCACGGTCTGCGGCGCCGGCAGGGCCATCACTTCGACCAGGTTCTCGGGCCGCACCAGGCCGGCGCTGTGCGCGAGCAGGCGTTCGCGCAGGGCGGCGCGCTCCTCCGGCGTGTAGCGGTCGGCCTTGTTCAGGGCCAGGATCAGCGGACGCTGCTGCGCCGCGAGCCGGCGCAGGGCGTCGACCTCGATCGCGGTGAGGTCGGCATCGACCACGAAGATGACCAGGTCGGCATGGCCGGCGACCTCTTCGGCCAGGCGCTCGCGCTCCTCGCCGGACAGCTCGTTGATGCCGGGCGTGTCGACCAGCTGCACGCCGTGCTCGGCCGCGACCTGCCAGCGCAGGTGGCCGGCGCGCTGGGTCGTGCCGTGCAGCACGCCGACCTCGAACACGGGGCGGCCGGCCAGGGCGTTGAGGACCGCCGACTTGCCGACGCTGACGCGACCGAACACGGCGATCTGCAGCTCGCCCTGCTCCAGGCGTTCGAGCATGGCCTCGACCTGGGCGTAGTCCTCGGCCAGGGCCTGGCGCACGCCGGGCGGGATGGCCGGGTCCTTGAGCAGGGCGCGCAGGCTGTCGGCGGCGCGCAGCAGGTGCGCGTTCGGGGCATCGTCGTCGCCCTCGTCGTGCGCGTCGACGGCGGCGGTGTCGCGCCGCCACCAGCGCCGCAGGCGACCGAACAGGCGCATGCCTCAGCGTCCGGCAGGCGCGGGACCGGCGCCCTGGGCGTTGGCTTCGCCGGCGCGCAGGGTCCAGTCGCGCAGCTGCGCGATCTGCTCGCCGAGGCCCTGCTCCAGCGCGCGCACCACGTCGGATACCGCCGTGGAGGCGGCGGCGTGCTCGGCGCGGAAGCGGCGCGCCGTCAGAACCTGCAGGCTGCCCGCATCGACCAGCTGTGCGCCGAAGTCGACCACGGCCAGCGGCGGACCGCCGGGTTCCCGGTACTCGGCCTGGAGGGCGCGCAACTCGACGCGCAGCACGTACTCGCTGGCGAGGCCACTGCCCTGGCGCGCCACCCCGAGGATGCGTCCGCTGTCCTCGAAGGCGTGCACGATCAGGGTCTGGAGCAGGTCGGGCACGGGATCGGACCAGGCCACGCCGCGGTAGAACTGCAGCTCGCCCGGCGTCGGCAGCACCGCGATGCGCGCGCTGTCGAGCGCGAGGCTCGCCACGGGGCGGTCGACCTGCAGCTGCCAGGTCACCACGGTCGCGTTGGCGGGCGTATCGAGACGGACAGACGGCGTGTACACCTGCGGCGGATCGGGTCGTGCGAGCAGGCCGGAACATCCCGCGACGAGCAACAGAAGACAGCAGGCAAGCATTCTCATTTCGGACGGAACTCCCGGGTCTGCCCGCCGCGCAGGAGGCTGCCGGGCTGATCGCGCAACTGCTGAGACAGCCGCGTCAGTTCGCGCAGCAGGGTGCGCAGTTCGGACACGGCCGGTCCGACCTGGGCCAGGCCCTGTTGCCCGAAGCTGGCCAGCGCGGCGCGGTTCTCGGCCAGGACCGCATCGGCGCGCAGGCCGACGGCCTCGATCGCGGCCAGGCTGCGGTCGAGGCGTTCGACCAGCTCCGGCAGCTGCTCCACCAGGCCGCGGTCGATGCCTGCGAGCGTGCCGTCGAGGCGGCGGAAGCTGCCCTCCGCCGCGGCGGTGGCGGCGCGCAGCTCGGCCGCCGCCTTGGAGGCATCGGCGATCAGGCTGGCGATGGAGTCGCGCTCGCCCGCCACCGCGCCGGAGATGGTCTCGATGTCGGCCACGATGCGGCCGACCCGCTCCATGTTCTCGTCGCTCAGCACGCGGTCGATGCGCACCAGCACGTTGCTGGCGGTGGCGGCGATGTCCTCGGTCGAGGTCAGCAGCTTCTGCAGGGCCGACTCGTCCGCCACGATCACGGCCACGTCCTGGCCTGGCTTGGGCTCCAGCAAGGCCGCGGACGGGCTGCCGCCGGTGAGCTGGATCAGGGTGATGCCGGTCAGGCCGGTCAGGGTCAGCTTGGCCTGGGTGTCGGTCTTGATCGGCGTACCGGCGCGCACCCGGATGCGCGCGATCACCTGGCGCGGATCCTCCGGCGCGAGGCGCAGCTCGCGCACGTCGCCCACCTTGATGCCGTTGTACTGCACCACGCCGCCGACCGACAGACCCGTGACCGCCTCCCGGAAGATGACCTCGTAATCGCGCCAGGCCGCCTCGCTCTGGTACTTGCTCGCCCACAGCGCGAACAGCACCGCGCCGAGGCCAAGGACCAGGGTGAAGGCACCGATCAGGATGTGGTTGGCACGGGTTTCCATCGCTACTCCACGGCGGGGACGCGGGTTTCGTGCGGGCGGGCCGCGCGGCCGCGCGGTCCGAGGAAGTAATCGCGCACCCAGGGATGGTCGAACGCGGATACCTCGGACAGCGGCCCCACCGTCAGCACGCGACCTTCGCCCAGCACGGCGACGCGGTCGCAGACCGCATAGAGCGTATCCAGATCGTGCGTGATCAGGAACACCGACAGGCCGAGGCTGCGCTGCAGGGTGCGCAGCAGGGCGTCGAAATCGGCCGCGCCGATGGGGTCGAGCCCGGCGGTGGGTTCGTCCAGGAACAGCAGCTCCGGGTCCAGCGCCAGGGCGCGGGCCAGGCCGGCGCGCTTGCGCATGCCGCCGGAGAGCTGGCTGGGCAGCTTGTCGCCCGCGTCGGGGGAGAGCCCGACCAGGCCCAGCTTGAGCCGGGCCAGGGCTTCGGTGAGTCCGGGCGACAGCTCGGGATAATGCGCCTTGAGGGGCACCATCACGTTCTCGACCACGGTGAGCGAGGAGAACAGCGCGCCGTCCTGGAACAGCACGCCGATGCGGCGCTCCAGTTCGCGCGAGTCGCGCACCCGCGGCGAAAGCGCATCGAGGCCAAGCACCTCGATCGCGCCGGCCTGCGGCGGACGCAGGCCGATGATGGCGCGCATCAGCACCGACTTGCCGCTGCCCGAGCCCCCGACCAGCCCGAGCACCTCGCCGCGCTGAAGTTCGAGGTCGAGCCCCTCGTGCACGACCTGCGCGCCGAAGCGGTTGCTCAGCCCGCGCACCCGGATCACCGCTTCGGGCGAGTCGCTCACCAGCCCATCTCCATGAAGAAGACCGCGGCGAGGGCGTCGATCAGGATCACCAGGAAGATGGCCTGCACCACGGAGGAGGTGGTGCGTTCGCCCACCGACTGCGCGCTGCCGGCGACCTTGAAGCCTTCCAGGCAGCCGATCAGGGCGATGACGAAGGCGAACAGCGGCGCCTTCGACAGGCCGGTGAGGAAATGCCGAACCTCGATGGTCTCCTCCAGGCGCGCGTAGAACAGGTCCGGCGTGATGCCGAGCGAGAGCGCGCAGACCGCCACGCCGCCGAGGCCGCCGGCGATGACCGCCACGAAGCTGAGCAGGGGCAGGGCGACCAGCAGGGCCAGCAGGCGCGGGATCACCAGCAGTTCGATCGGGTCCAGGCCGAGGGTGCGGATCGCATCGATCTCCTCGCGCGCCTTCATCGCGCCGATCTGGGCGGTGAAGGCGCTGGCGGTGCGGCCGGCGAGCAGGATCGCGGTGAGCAGCACGCCGAACTCGCGCATGAAGGAGAAGCTGACCAGTTCGACCACCCACAGCTCGGCGCCGAAATCCTTCAGCACGGTGGCGCCGAGGAAGGCGACCACCGCGCCGACCAGGAAACTGAGCAGCGCCACCAGCGGCAGCGCGTCGAGCCCGACCTGCTCGATGTGGTGGACGGTGGCGGTCAGGCGCAGGCGTGCGGGGCGCAGCAGTGAGCCGGCCAGTGCCTGCAGGCTGAGCCCGAGGAAGCCGAGCAGCTGGAGGCCCTGGCCCGCCGCCCGCTCGACCGCCGCGCCGACGCGGGCCACGGGCTCGCGCCAGGAAACCGCGGGCGCGGCAGGCGTCGAGGACGGCGCCTGCGCCGCGCGCACCCGCGCGAACAGGGCTCGCCAGCGAGGTGCGAGACGGGCTTCGATCGCCTCCGGGTCGCAGCCCGCGGCCTGCGCCAGGCGCAGCAGGAGCAGGGCGCCGGCGCTGTCGAGGCGGCTCACGCCGGCGGCGTCGGGCGGTCCGGCTGCGCTGCGCCCAAGGCTGGCGATGCGCACGTCCAGCGCGGCGGCCTGCGGCAGGGTCCACTCGCCGTGCGCGCGCAGCCGCCCGTTCGCGTTCGTGTCAGCATCCAGTCCGGCGTGGCCTGCAGTCATGCGGCATAGGCTAACCCGACGAACTCGCCCCAGCGCTGCGGCGGCGCGCAACGCGGGCTGAAGACAGGCGCGCGAAGCGGGCGTCCATGCGGGGCAATCGTGCGATCCTTCCCGCCCCGCAGCAGTCCCGCCGCCATGCCGCCGACCGCCAGCCAGCTCGATCGCGCCGACTTCCTGGTCGAGCTCGCGCGCCGTCTGCACGCCTACGGCACGACCTCGCAGCGTCTGGAAACCGCGGTGATCGGCGTGGCCCAGCGCATCGGTCTGCCGTGTGAGATCTGGTCCAACCCCACCGGCATCATCCTCTCGTACGGCACCAGCAACGAAGGCGGGCCGCTGGAGAGCACGCGCGTGCTGCGCCTTGAGCCCGGCGACATCGACCTGCGCAAGCTGAGCGCGGCAGATGCCATCGCCGAGCGCGTGCTCGCGGGCGAGATCGATGTGCGGGAGGGCAAGGAGGCGCTCAAGGCGCTGGACCGTCCCGCCTCGCGTCGCATGCAGGGGATGACCGTGTTCGGTTTCGGCCTGACCTCGGCCGCGGTCGCCGCGATGTTGCGCACCGGCTGGTGGGACATCGGTGTTGCGGCCGGCATCGGCTGGCTGATCGGCGTGCTGGCGCTGCTCGCATCCAGCCGGCCGCGCCTCGCCGAGTCCTTCGAAGCGCTCGCCGCGCTGCTGGCCACGTTCATCGCCGCCGCCGTGGCGACCTTCGTCGAGCCGCTGGCGATGAAGTCGGTGGTGATCGCCTCGGTGATCGTGCTGCTGCCCGGCATGATGCTGACCAATGCGGTATCGGAACTGTCGAGCCAGCACCTGGTCTCGGGCACGGCACGGTTCGCCGGCGCGGTTGCGGTACTGCTGAAACTTGCGTTCGGCACGGTCGCCGCGACCCAGATCGCGAAGGCGCTGGGCTGGAGTCCGATGGAGGCGCTGCCGGCGCCGCCGCCGGCCTGGCTGGAATGGCTGGCGCTGGGCGCGGCATCCTACGCATTCGCTGTGCTGTTCCGCGCCGACCGTCGCGATTATCCCCTGGTCATGGCCTCGGCCTGGCTGGGTTACCTCGCCACGAAATACGCCGGCCAGGCCTTCGGCACCGAGGCCGGGGTGTTCTTCGCCGGTCTGATCGTCAGCGCCGCCAGCAACCTCTACGCGCGCTGGGCCAATCGTCCCGGCGCGCTGGTGCGGGTGCCGGGGATCATGCTGCTAGTGCCGGGAAGCGTCGGATTCCGGGCGCTCGCCTTCGTGATGGAGCGGGACTACACCCTGGGCTTCGATACCCTGGTGGCGGTGCTGAGCGCGTTGCTCGCGCTGGTGGCCGGACTGCTCTTTGGCAGCCTCCTGGTGCCGCCGCGCCGATATTTATAGAAGAGGGACCCGGCGGGATCCCGTCCCGCCTCTCACGGCGGGGCGGGGCAATGGGGTACATTCCGGGGTTACCCGGGTGACCGGGCCGCTTTCCCGAACGTCCTAACACCATGCGCGCCATTCGCTTCCCCGCTCTTGTGCTCGTCGCACTCCTCGCGACGGCCTGCCTCGAAAAGTCCCCCTTCGTTCCCCGGATCGAAGACGTCACCTTCGCCCCCGAATTGGGGGTGAACCTCGCGGCCTCCACCAAGACGG
>JANJTY010000299.1 GCA_024710865.1 Lysobacteraceae bacterium
CCGACGTGGTCTCGCACAAGGGTGCGCAGGGCCTGATGCAGCTGATCCCGGCCACGGCCGAACGCTTCGGCGTGCAGAATGCCTTCGACCCCGCCCAGAACATCGATGGCGGCGTGCGCTACCTCGCCTGGCTGCTCGACCGCTTCGACGGTGACGCACGCCTGGCCGCGGCCGGCTACAACGCCGGCGAGGGCGCGGTCGACCGCTACGGCGGCGTGCCGCCCTATGCGGAGACCGAACGCTACGTCGAACGCGTCGGCCTGCTGCACCAGCGCTACCGCGAAGCCGCGCCCTGAGACCTGACGCCGCGCGGCTCAGCCCTGGCGCGCAGGGCGCTGGGCCAGAACCAGGTCGGTGTTGAAGGGCACGCCGGCGCGCAGGCCGAGGATGCGAACCTCGCGGCCGGGCGGTAGGGCTGCTTCGCGCTTGCGCAGGTCGGCCTGGTCGAGGATCTCGCTCTCGTCGATGCGGATCAGCACATCACCCGGACGAAGGCCGGCGCGCTCGGCCGGGCCACCGGCGTAGACCTCGCCCAGCGCCACGCCGCGCGGCTGTCCGGGTTCGAGTCCGCCCGGCAGGAGTGGGGCGTCGCCGTATTCGGCCCCCAGCCAGCCGCGCACCACCACGCCGTGCTCGACGATCTGGTCCAGCACCTGACGTGCCGTGGTAACCGGGATGGCGAAGCCGATGCCCTCGGCGTTCGCGATGTAGCGGGACAACATGGCCGTGTTGATGCCGACCAGGTTGCCCTGGGCGTCGATCAGGGCGCCGCCCGAGTTGCCGGTGTTGATGGCGGCGTCGGTCTGGATGAAGTCCTCGTAGACGCTGACGTTGAGCTGGTTGCGTCCCAGTGCCGAGATGATGCCCTGCGTCACCGTGTTGCCGAGGCCGAAGGGATTGCCGATCGCCAGCACCACATCGCCCACGCGCAGCGGCCGTTCGGAATCCAGCGCCAGCGCCGGCAGTCCGCTCCCCTCGATCTTGAGCACCGCAAGATCGGTGTCGCGGTCCGAGCCGATCACCGAGGCGCGCGTCACCCGCCCGTCCCAGAGCACGGCCTGGATCTCGTCGGCGTCGCGGATCACATGCTGGTTGGTCAGGATGTAGCCATCCTCGCTCACGATCACGCCCGAGCCCAGGCTCTGCTCGATGCGCGTGCGCGGCGGCCCCAGGCTGATGCCCGAGAAGCGTTGCAGGACCGGATCCGGCACCAGTCGCCACGGCCGCTCGACCACGGCCTTGTTGGCGTAGATGTTGACTACCGCCGGCGCGGCGCGCGCTGCGGCATCGGCGTAGGACACAGGACCGCTCGTCGGCGAGCTTGACGTGGGCGGCTGCGGTGGCGTGCCTCTGCGCAGGCGCTCGCCCAGGCCGGGAGCAAGGTGCACCAGCACGAAGGCCAGGGCCAGGCCGAGAACCGCAAAACGGGCGAGGAAGCCCAGGAAGGGCAGCAGTGAGCGCATGCGCGGCGGGTGCCGGTGCCCGGCGGGGAGGGAGCCGGGATGGTACACGAGCGACCCGCCGCCACCGGCGGTCGCAATTGTCGGCGCAGTTTACGATCCGTTAAACTACACCGCTTTTGCGGCCGGCTGATCCACCGCCGGTACTCAAACCCCGGATTTTCCAAGTGTTTTGCGGAGAGCCGAATGGCTAACGAAGGCGTCAACAGCGGTCGCCGCCGCTTCCTCACGGCCTCAACGGCCGTGGTGGGCGGAGTCGGCACCCTCTTTGCGGCGGTTCCATTCGTCGCGTCCTGGAAGCCCAGCGCCCAGGCCCAGCTGGCCGGCGCGCCGGTGTCGGAAGACATCAGCAAGCTGGAACCGGGCCAGCGCCTGAGCACGAGCTGGCGTGGCCAGCCGGTGTGGATCATCCGGCGTACGCCGGACCAGCTGCAGGCCCTGACTGGCCTGAACGACCGCTTGCGCGATCCGGACTCGGCCAATCCCGAACAGCAGCCGGGCTACGCCCAGAACGCGCATCGTTCGATCAAGCCCGAGTACTTGGTACTGGTCGGCATCTGCACCCACCTGGGTTGCGCCCCGCTGTTCCTGCCGCAGCTCGAGGCCCAGCCCTTCGAGGCCGACTGGAAGGGCGGCTTCTTCTGTCCCTGCCACGGCTCCAAGTTCGACATGGCGGGTCGCGTTTACGCCGGCGTGCCCGCCCCGACCAACCTGAAGGTTCCGCCTTACCGTTTCGACGACGAGGGCCGGATCACCATCGGCCTGGATCCTGAAGGAGCCGCGTGATGTCCAACCTCGTCAATCGCACCATCGACGGCCTCTACGGCTGGTTCGACAAGCGCGCCCCGGGCGCGACCCAGTGGTACAACCGCCACCTGGCGCAGTACTACGCCCCGAAAAACTTCAACCTCTGGTACTACTTCGGCTCGCTCGCCATCCTGGTCCTGGTCAACCAGCTGCTGACCGGTATCTGGCTGACCATGAACTACAAGCCGAGTGCGGCCGAGGCCTTCGCCAGCGTCGAATACATCATGCGCGACGTGGAGTGGGGCTGGCTGATCCGCTACATGCACAGCACCGGCGCGTCGGCCTTCTTCATCGTGGTCTACCTGCACATGTTCCGCGG
>JANJTY010000400.1 GCA_024710865.1 Lysobacteraceae bacterium
AACGCGCGAGGGGCGCGGCTGATCCAGGGACGGGAGGGAGGCAGGACGCCATGGGCAAGCGCTACGACCGCGACTATTTCCAGCGCTGGTATCCAGAAGGCCGCGAAGGCATCCGCAGCCGCGATGCACTGCAGCGACGCGTCGCGCTGGCGGTGGCGCTGACCGAATTCGCCCTGGAGCGCCCGATCCGCAGCGTGCTCGACGTCGGCTGTGGCGAGGGCACCTGGCGCGCGCCGCTGCGACGGCTGCGGCCGGGAGTGGACTACCTGGGCCTCGATTCCAGCGCCTACGCCGTGGCGCGCTACGGGCGCAGCCGCAACCTGGCCTTGGCCAGTTTCGGCGACCTCGCCCATCTGCGGCCCTGCGCGCCGGTCGACCTGCTGATCTGCGCCGACGTGCTGCACTACGTTCCGGCGGCGGAGCTCCGCCAGGGCGTGCCGGGGCTGGCGGCCCTGTGCGGCGGCGTGGCCTGGATAGAGGCCTTCTGCCGCGGCGACGCGATCGAGGGCGACACCGAAGGCTGGCTCGCGCGGCCGCCCGCGTTCTATCGCCGCCTGCTCGAACGGCACGGCCTCCGGGCGTTCGGGCCCTTTGCCTGGCTGGCGCCGGACCTGGCCGCGGATCGCAGCAAACTCGAGCTGCCCACGCCGGGCTGAAACACGACGCCGCATCGCGCACACTGGGCGTCCTTCTCGAACGGTTCGAACCATGCGCGCGTCGCTCGCAACCGCCCTGATCCTGCTGGCCGCCACGGCCAACGCCTCCGAGCCGACTGCATCGAGCGGTCCGACCCTGGCCGGCGTGCTCGAAGCCTCCCAAGCGGCCGACTGGCGCCGGCCCGATCCGGAGAACCTGCTGCAGCTGGAGCTGCCCGGCGGCAGCGTGCTGATCGAGCTCGCGCCCGACTTCGCCCCGCGCCACGTGGCCAACATCCGCACCCTGGTCCGCCAGGGCTATTTCGACGGCCTGGGCGTCGTCCGCTCGCAGGACAACTACGTGGCGCAGTGGGGCGATCCGGCCGCCGACCAGCCCGAACAGGCGCGCAGCCTGGGTGAGGCGGCGGCGCGTCTTGCGGCCGAGTTCGAACGCAGCATCGAGGGCGCGCCGGCGTTCACGCCGCTGCCCGATGGCGACGTCTACGCACCCGAAGTCGGCTTCAGCCTGGGTTTTCCGGCGGCGCGCGATGCCGCCCGCGGCATGACCTGGCTGGCGCACTGCTACGGCATGGTCGGGGTTTCGCGCGACAACGATCCCGACAGCGGCAGCGGCGCCGGGCTCTATGCGGTGACCGGACACGCGCCGCGCCACCTGGATCGCAACATCACCCTGGTCGGGCGCGTGCTGCGCGGCATGGAGCACCTCTCCGCCCTGCCGCGCGGCAGCGGACCGCTCGGCTTCTATCAGGGCGAGGAGCGCGGCCCGGTCATCGCGCGGGTGCGCCTGGCGGCGGATCTGGCCGAGCCCGAACGGCCGGCGGTCGAGGTGTTCCGCACCGATACGGCGGCCTTCGCGCAGCTGGTCGAGGCGCGCCGCTTCCGGCGCGAGGCCTGGTTCCACCACCCGACCGGCCGGGTCGAGCTGTGCAACGTGCCACTGCCGGTGCGCGAGGCCAGACCGCACTGAGACCATCGATCACGGCGGCATGGGACGCCGCCCCATGGCTGCGCCTGCCATGCGGCGCAACGGATTCGGCCCGACAGCGCTGCGCCGCAGGTCGGCACCCCCGTTCCGACATGGCCCGACTCGCCGGCACTGCCCTAACGAAAAACCCCGCCGAAGCGGGGTCTCGCGGCGGACGTCGAAGCGCGCTCAGGCCTTCTTCTTGACCGCCGTCTTCTTCGCCGCCGGCGCCTTGTTCACCACGGCCGGCTTGCTGCCGCCCGACTTCGGACGCGCGTTGCCGTGGCTGGCGATGTAGCGCTTGCCCTTGGCGGTCTTGCGGTCGCCCTTGCCCATGTGACTCTCCTTCCAGAATGCGGTTGCGTGAGGGCGCAAAGCCTACCACCGCGGGAGCGATCCGGGCAGTGGAGGCGCGAATTGGCTCAGTGACCGCAGCGGGCGTCGTGCAGGTGGCCGTGCGAGAGGCGCAGGTTGAGCAGATGGGCGCAGGCCACCAGGGTACCGCCCAGGGTCATCAGCACCGCATGCGGCAGCGGATCGGCGTGCAGCGGGGTGAAGGCGCCCAGCGCCAGCACCGCGACGCCGGGCAGCAGGAACATCAGGGCGCGGAAAGCGCGATGCCGGCGGTAGCCCAGCCACAGGCTGGCGGCGGCGAAGGCGGCCGCGACCAGGACGAAGCCACGCTCGAAGGCGTGGTCGGCCAGGAGCGTGAGTCCCAGGGCGGGCACCAGCGCCACCAGCAGAGGCAGGCTGGCGCAGTGCAGCGCACACAGGAACGAGCCCGCTGCGCCGAGCGTGTCGATCAGACGCGAGGGCCGGGGGGCATCGTCGTGGGCGGGGCAGCTGGACATCGGGACAAGGATAGCCGCGAACGGTACTGTTACAGTATAACATTACTTTTCCAACCCACCTCCACCTGCCGCCATGAAACCGAACGCACTCTCGCTCGCCACCCTGCTCGCCCTCGGCCTGCTGCCGCCGGCCCAGGCCGAGGACCCGCACGAACGCGCCAAGGAACTGGACGCGCTCATCGTCACCGCCTCGCCGCTGCGGCCTTCGAGTGAGCAGGTGATCAAGCCCATCACGGTGCTCTCCGGCGCCGAACTCGACCAGCGCAAGGCCGCGACCCTGGGCGAGACCGTGGCGCGCGAAACCGGCGTGCAGTCGTCCTTCTTCGGCGCCGGCGTCGGTCGTCCCATCATCCGCGGCCAGGACGGCGCCCGCGTGCAGGTGCTGCAGGGCGGCGTGGCCTCGCTCGACGCTTCGACCGTCAGCGTCGACCACGCCGTGACGATCGAGCCCTTCCTGGCCGACCAGATCGAGATCCTGCGCGGCCCGGCCACCCTGCTCTACGGTCCGGGAGCGGTCGGCGGCGCGATCAACGTCGAGGATGGCCGCATTGCCGAGTCCTTGCCGGAGCGCAGCCTCAGCGGACGGGCCGAACTGCGCGCCAGCAACGTGGATGATGGCCATACGGGACTGTTCCGGCTCGACGCCGCAAGCCGCTCCGGGCTCGTTTTCCACCTCGACGGCTTCCGGCGCGAGGCCGAGGATTACCGCATTCCTGACGCCTTCGAGGCGGCCTTCCACGATGAGGAGCACGAAGAGGAACCGGAAGGACCGCTGGACCGCCTGGAGAACAGCGCGCAGGAAACCCTGGGCGGCGCGCTCGGGCTGTCCTGGGTCGGCGAACGCGGCTTCCTCGGCGCAGCGATCAGCACCTACCGCAGCGACTATGGCATCCCCGGCCATGCCCACGGTGGTCACGAGGAGGAAGAAGAGGAGGCGCACGAGGACGAACACGAGGACGAACACGGCCACGACGAGGAAACGGTACGCATCGACCTGCGCCAGGACCGCCTCGACGTGCGTGGCGCCCTGCTGTCGCCCACGGCCTGGGCCGAGCGAGTCAACCTGCGCCTGTCGCACAGCGACTATGGCCACACCGAACTCGAAGGCGACGAGATCGGCACCCGCTTCGACAACCAGGGCCTCGAAGGCCGCATCGAGGTGGTGCAGCCGCTCGGCAGCGACTGGCGCTCGGCCTGGGGCACGCAGTTCAGCTCGCGCGATTTCGAGGCGATCGGCGATGAAGCCTTCGTGCCGCCCTCGCGTACGCGCGATCTCGGCCTGTTCTGGCTGGCCGAGCGCGACAGCGAGGCGTGGAAGTGGGAGTTGGGTGCCCGTACCGACCGCACCCGGGTCGAGGTCGAGGGCGGCGCCGGGCGCTCCTTCACCGGCTTCAGCACTTCGTTCGGCACGCAGTGGCGCCTGAGCGAGGCCCTGCACCTCAGCCTCGGCTACGACCGCGCCCAGCGCGCGCCCAGCGCGGAGGAGCTGTTCTCCGACGGCCCGCACCTCGCGACCCAGGGCTACGAAGTCGGCGACGCCGGCCTCGGGCGGGAAACGGCCAACCAGCTCGAACTCGGCCTGCACCTGCACGTGGGGCCGCTCGACGCGAAGGCCGCGGTGTTCCACAACCGCTTCGACGACTTCATCTACCTCGCCGAGACCGGCCTGGAGGAAGACGACCTGCCGTTGCGCCAGTGGAGCCAGGCCGACGCCCGCTTCAACGGCTTCGAGGCCGAAGCGCGCCTGCGCCTGGCCGAGTCCGAGGTCGGCGACTGGGACGTCCGCGTGTTCGGCGATTCAGTGCGGGCGCAACTGGCCGACGGCGGCAACCTTCCCCGCATCGCGCCGGACCGCTTCGGCAGCGAGCTGCTCTGGCGCTTCGAAGGCTGGCGCGCCTCGGTCGGTGCAGTGCGCTACGGCAGCCAGGGCCGCGTTGCCGAGTTCGAGACGCCGACCAAGGGCCACACCCTGGTGGACGCGCACCTCAGCTACCACTTCGACGTGGGCGATGCCGGCTGGGAGCTGTTCCTCGACGGCCGCAACCTCGGCGACCGCGTGGCGCAGGTGCACACGTCCTACCTGAAGGACCGGGCGCCCCTGCCGGGCCGCTCCCTGTCCATGGGCGTGCGCGTTCTGTTCTGATCAACCGCCCCCGGTTCCCTCGTCGAGTACGTCCTCGGCGTAGGCATCGGTATCGTGTTCGTCGGCCGGGTCTTCGACCCGGTCGGCGGCCTCTTCCACCACGGCCTGCTCGCTGGTCTCCTCGCCAAGGTGGTAAGCGGCGAAACCGGGCAGGACGATCTGGTTCTGGGCCATGCCCAGCACGCGCCCATCGAAGGGCGCGACCAGGCTGCGTTCGGTATTGGCCAGCGGATCGATGATGACGCCGAGCTGCTGGCCTTCCAGCACGCGGTCGCCCAGCCTGACGTCGCTGATCAGCATCCCGCCGGCGCTGGCCCGCACCCAGCGCGACTCGTAGAAGATCGGCTGCGGTTCGTCCCAGTCCGGACTTTCGGGCAGGATGGCGAGGCGGTGCATGAGGGTCTGGATCGCCTGCACCCCGAAGTCGATCACCTCCGGTTCCAGCCGCTGCGGCGCGCCCACCTCGAAGGTCACCGCCGGAATGCCCACCTGCACCGCGGCCACGCGCAGCATGCCCGCGCTGCCGCGGCTCTGCAGCACCGTGGTGGCGCCGAACCCGTGGGCGAAATCGCGCACCGCCGGCTCGGTCAGATCGGCGCGGATCTGCGGCAGATTGCTGCGGTCGAAACTGCCGGTGTGGAAATCGACCAGTGCGTCGCAATGCCGCACCACGTTCTCGAAGTAGCTGTGCGCCATGCGCGCGGCGATGCTGCCGCGCGGACTGCCGGGAAAGTGCCGGTTGAGGTCGCGCCGGTCCGGCAGGTAGCGCGAGCCGCGGCTGAAGCCGAACAGGTTGACGATGGGTACGGCGATCACGCTGCCCGACATGCGCCCCGGATCGAGCGCGTTGAAGACGCGGCGCACGACCTCGACGCCGTTGATCTCGTCGCCATGCACCGCCGCCGTGAGGCACAGGCTCAGACCGTGGCGCACGCCGTGCGCGACCAGCACGGGGCTGATCACCTCGCCGCCGGCGAAGCTCTGGCTCGCCTTCCACTCCAGGCGCGCGGTGCTGCCGGCTTCGACCTCGGCACCCAGCAAGCGCAGCGGCGCGATCAGGCGCGGCCCGATGAAGCCGGGATGGTCCGGATCGCCCTCGGGCAGCAGGTCGGGCGGACCCCAGGCATCGGGAGGATCATCCGGCACGATCAAGGTTTCGATCGGCGGAATGGAAGGTGGCGGCTCGACGGCGACCTCGAAGCCCCACGACTGGGTCAGCGCATCGGGCGCGACCAACAGGGCCAGCAGGGCCGCCGCGCGCCTCACTCGGACGGCCCACTGCAGCGCGCGCACAGCCCGTGAAGCTCCAGGGTCTGGGCATGCGGCTCGAAGCCCAGGGCCTTGGCCTGCGCTTCGAGCTGGGCGGCGATGGCGGCGTCTTCCAGTTCCACCGCGGCCTGGCAGCGGTCGCAGATCAGGAACGGCGCGGAGTGCTGGCGCGCGCGCGGGTGGTGGCAGCCGATGAAGGCGTTGATCGACTCGAGCTTGTGGATGAAGCCGTTGGCGAGCAGGAATTCGAGCGCCCGGTAGACCGTCGGCGGCGCGGCGCCTTCGCGCGAGGCGCGCAGGCGGTCGAGTAGTTCGTAGGCCTTGAGCGGGCGATCGGCCTCCGCGATCAGACGCAGCACTTCGCCGCGCAGCGGCGTGAGCCGCAGCCCGCGTTCGTCGCAGGCCCGCTGCACCTCGCGCCGAAGGTCCTTGGCGTCGTGCACGTGGTGCTCGGGCGCGTGGCAGGCCTGGGCGGAGCTGCGCGGCGCGGGGCGGCGGGACGGGCTCACGGTGGCGACCTATCCCAGCGCCGCGATCCGCTCCAGCGCCGCATCGATCCGGCGCAGGGCCTGGTCGCGTCCGGCGAGGTAGACGGTGTGTTCGATCGAGGGGCTGACCTGGGTGCCGGTGATGGCCACGCGCAAGGGCTGGGCGATCTTGCCGAGGCCGATGCCGAGTGCCGCGGCCGTCTCGCCCAGCGCGGCATTGATGTGCTCGGGGTGCCAGGCGTCCAGCACGGCGAGGCGCTCGCGCATGCCCGTCAGCGGCGCCATGGCCGCGGACGTGAGGTGCTTGTTCACCGCGGCATCGTCATAGGCGGTGAGCGGCGTGTACCAGACGTGGGCGCGCTCGGCCATGTCCTTGAAGTTCTGCACCCGGTCGCGCAGGGCCACGATCACGTCGGCGGGTCTGGGGCCGCTGTCGAGGTCATAGCCGGCTTCACGCAGGTGCCACTCGAAATGCGGCGCCAGCGTTTCGGGGTCTTCGTTCTTGAGGTAGTGCTGATTGAGCCAGCTGAGCTTGGCGAGGTCGAAGCGTGAAGCGGACTGGTTCACGTCCTCGATGCGGAACAGCTCGATCAACTCGGCACGCGAGAAGATCTCCTGGTCGCCGTGCGACCAGCCCAGGCGCACCAGGTAGTTCAGCACCGCGTGCGGCAGGAAGCCGTCGTCGCGGTACTGCATCACGCTGACCGCGCCGTGGCGCTTGGACAGCTTGGTGCCGTCGGGCCCGAGGATCATCGGCAGGTGGGCGAAGGCCGGCACCGTGGCGCCCAGTGCGTCGTAGATGTTGATCTGGCGCGGGGTGTTGTTGACGTGGTCGTCGCCGCGGATCACGTCGGTGATCCTCATGTCGAGGTCGTCGACCACGACCGCGAAGTTGTAGGTCGGGAAGCCATCGGAACGGATCAGCACGAGGTCGTCCAGCTCCTCGTTGCTCCACTCGATGCGGCCCTTGACCTTGTCCTGGAACACCACCGTGCCCGAAGTCGGGTTCTTCAGGCGGATGACGCGGTTGGGGTCGTCGCGCAGGGGCTCGTTGCGCTCGCGGTAGTAGCCGTTGTAGCGCGGCTTGCGGCCTTCGGCCATGGCCTGCTCGCGCATGGCCTCGATCTCTTCCTTGGTTTCGTAGGCGTAGTAGGCCTTGCCGGCGCGCAGCAGGTCCTCGGCCACCTGGCGGTACCGGTCCATGCGCAGGGTCTGGTAGAACGGGCCCTCGTCATGCTCCAGTTCCAGCCAGGCCATGCCGTCCAGGATGGCCTGCAATGCGGCGTCGGTGCTGCGCTCGCGGTCGGTGTCCTCCACCCGCAGGATGAACTGCCCGCCGCGACGCCGCGCTTCGAGATAGCAGTAGAGCGCGGTGCGCGCGCCGCCGATGTGGAGGAACCCGGTGGGACTGGGAGCGAAGCGGGTGCGGCAGGTCATGGGGCAGGCAGGCGAGGCGGAAACCCGCGATTCTAGCGCGCGTCGCCCACCTGACCCTCGACCGTGACATGAATGCGCGGCGACAGCACCGGCGGATCGTGCGGACGGTGCAGGTGGTCGCCCAGCAGCAGCTGCAGGCTGTGCCGGCCGGGCGGCAGTTCAATGCTGACCTCGGTCTGCCCCTTGCC
>JANJTY010000403.1 GCA_024710865.1 Lysobacteraceae bacterium
CCGCGCGTACCCGCAGGGCAGGATGCCCGGAGGGCGCCTCGCCGGGGTGTCCTTTCTCTTGGTTACTTCTCTTTGGACACGCAAAGAGAAGTAACTCGGGGCGTCCGAAGGACGCACCGAAAGCTTTGCTTCCGAGATCAAGAGAACCGAATCGCGCGACCGCGGCACAACCCCAATGATGCGGTTCGCTCCGCTCACCACATCCTACGAAGCACGAGCGCGGGATCCGGCGATGCACGGCCCGCAGCGCCAGGCAGCGCGCCCACGCCGCGTTCGGCATCGACCGCGACTGCCCGTTCAGTGGTTCCGACCGGAACACCCCCATGAGTGACAACAGCTTCGGCCGCCTCCTGCGCGTGACCACCTTCGGCGAGAGCCACGGCCCCGCCATCGGCTGCGTGATCGACGGCTGTCCGCCGGGTCTGGCGATTGCGCCGGACGAGTTTCGTCACGACCTCGAGCGCCGCGCGACGGGCAAGTCGCGCCACGTCTCGCAGCGGCGCGAGGCGGACGAGGTCGAGATCCTCTCGGGCGTGTACGAGGGCCGCACCACGGGCACGCCGATCGCGCTGCTGATCCGCAACACCGATGCGCGCAGCAAGGACTACGAGCGCATCGCGCAGCAGTTCCGACCGGCCCACGCCGACTACACCTACTGGCAGAAGTACGGCATCCGCGATCCGCGCGGCGGCGGGCGCAGTTCGGCGCGCGAGACCACGATGCGCGTCGCGGCGGGTGTCGTCGCGAAGAAGTGGCTGGGCGAACGCTTCGACATCCGCGTGCGCGGGCACCTGGCCCAGCTCGGCGGGATCCTGCCGCGCGGCTTCGACTGGGCGGCGGTGGAGGAGAACCCGTTCTTCTGGCCCGACGCCAGTCAGGTGGCCGACCTCGAGGCCTACATGGACGCGCTGCGCAAGTCCGGCGACTCGGTCGGCGCCAAGGTCCGCGTGGTGGCCGAGGGCGTGCCGGCGGGCTGGGGCGAGCCGATCTACGGCAAGCTCGACGGCGACCTCGCCGCGGCGCTGATGAGCATCAACGCGGTCAAGGGCGTCGAGATCGGCGACGGCTTCGCCAGCGTGGCGCAGCGCGGCACCGAGCACCGCGACGAAATGACGCCGGAAGGCTTCCTCAGCAACCATGCCGGCGGCATCCTCGGCGGCATTGCCAGCGGCCAGCCGGTGATCGCGTCGATCGCGCTCAAGCCGACCTCCAGCCTGCGCCTGCCCGGCCGCGGCCTGGATGCGGAAGGCAATCCGGTCGAGGTGATCACCACCGGCCGCCACGATCCCTGCGTCGGCATCCGCGCCACGCCCATCGCGGAGGCCATGATGGCGCTGGTGCTGATGGACCATGCGCTGCGCCACCGCGCCCAATGCGGCGACGTGGGCGAGGTGCATCCGCGCATCCCGGCGCAGGCGCCTCGCGGCTAGCGCGCTGCGGCATCGCGGAGGTAATAGAGAAGCAGGTTGGCCAAGGATGAACACGGACGAGCACGGACGACAGAACAGTGGCCTGGTGGGACTGAGTGCCTGCCGCTCTTTGATCCGTGTTCATCCGTGTTCATCCGTGGCTGGATTTTCAACTTCAACAGGCATGAAGCGATGAGCAAGCAGTACAAGGTGGCCGTGGTCGGCGCGACCGGCGCAGTGGGCGAGACCATGCTCGCGATCCTGGCCGAGCGGGACTTTCCCGTCGGGGAACTGGTCGCACTGGCGAGCGAGCGTTCGGCCGGCGAGCGGTTGAGCTTCAAGGGCCGTTCGGTCCTGGTGCAGGACCTGGCCGGCTTCGATCCGACCGGCGTGGACATCGCGCTGTTCTCTGCCGGCGGCGACATCTCCAAGGCCTACGCGCCGAAGTTCGCCGCTGCCGGTGCGGTGGTGATCGACAACTCCTCGGCCTTCCGCTACGACGACGACGTGCCGCTGGTCGTGGCCGAGGTCAATCCGGAGGCGATGGCGCGGCGGCCGCGCGGCATCATCGCCAATCCCAACTGCTCGACCATGCAGATGCTGGTGGCGCTGGCGCCGATCCACCGCGCCGTCGGCATCGAGCGCATCAACGTGGCCACCTACCAGTCGGTGTCCGGCGCCGGACGCTCGGCGCTGGAGGAACTGGGGCGCCAGACCGCGGCCATGCTTGCGTTCCAGGAACCCAAGCCGGAACGCTTCCCGGTGCAGATCGCCTTCAACCTCATCCCGCACATCGACAGCTTCCTGGACAACGGCTACACCAAGGAGGAGATGAAGCTGGTGTGGGAGACGCGCAAGATCCTCGGCGACGAGTCGATCCAGGTGAACCCGACCGCGGTGAGGGTGCCGGTGTTCTACGGCCATTCCGAGGCGGTCAACATCGAGACGCGCGACAAGATCAGCGTGGCGCAGGCGCGCGAACTGCTGGGTGCCGCGCCCGGGGTCGAGCTGGTGGACGAAGCCCGCCCCGGCGGCTACCCCACGCCCGTGACGCATGCGGCCGGCAAGGACGCGGTGTTCGTTGGCCGGCTGCGCGAAGACCTCTCCCATCCGCGCGGCCTGAACCTGTGGGTGGTTTCGGACAACATCCGCAAGGGCGCGGCGCTGAACGCTGTCCAATTGGCCGAACTCTTGGTAAAAGGTGACCTCTGATCTATAGTTACGACGCCGTTATCAAGTCGTTTCGAGCTTCAGGACCCGGTACCGGGGGGGACCACCTGACATGCTGCGCCCGAATTTTGGATGGGGGGAGGCAACCTCATGAACAAGCATCTGCAGCTTCCGCTGGCGCTTGCGCTGGCGCTGGGCAGTAGTCCCGTCCTCGCTCTTGGACTGGGACAGATCCAGGTCAAGTCCAGCCTGAACCAGCCGCTGGAGGCCGAGATCGAGCTGCTCTCGGCGACCCAGGCGGAGCTGGAAAACCTGCGCGTGCAGCTGGCCTCCAGTCGCGATGCGGAGCGGGTCGGCGCCAGCGCCTCCGGGCCTTGGGCCAACCTGAGCTTCAGCGTCGACCGTCGTGGGGGCAAGCCGGTGATCCGGGTCACGACCAGCGAGCGTGTGACCGCGCCATTCCTGTCGTTCCTGCTCGACGTGAGCTGGGGCAAGGGACGCCTGCTGCGCGAGTACACCGTGCTGCTCGATCCGCCGCGCACCGCGCCCGCGGTCGCCCGCACCGAGGCCGCCACCACGCCGGCACGCGAGTCGCGCCCGGCGCCGGCGCGCCCGGCGGCGGCTCCGCCTGCGGCCGCTCCGGCGCCCGCGCGTCCGGCGGAACCCGCCCAGACCGCACCCGCACGGCCTGCCGCGCCGGCAGCGCCTGCGGCCGCGTCAGCAGCACCTGCGGGCGGGCAGTACGGGCCGGTGGCGAGCGGCGAGACGCTCTGGTCCATCGCTTCGCAGGTCCGTTCGGATTCGACCGTCAGCATGAACCAGATGATGCTGGCCCTGCTGCAGGCCAATCCGGATTCCTTCATCGGTGGCAACATCAATCGGCTCAAGCGCGGCGCGATCCTGCGTATCCCAAGCCGCGCCGACATCGAAGCCATCGCAGCCGCCGACGCGGCAGCCCAGGTGCGCAGCCAGATGCAGAGCTGGCGTGGCGAGGCGCCGACCACGCCGCAGCCGGCCGAGCCAAGCAGTGCCCAGCCCGAGCGCGCCGCGCCGGCAGCGCGTCCGACCGGATCCCCGCGCGTGCAGCTGGTGCCGCCGCGCGGCGGCGACACGCAGAATGCGCAGTCGGGTGCCACCGAAGGCGGGGCCGGCAGCAGCGAGCTTCGCGCCGAGCTGGCGCGAACGCGCGAGGAAGTCGCGAGCCGCGATCGTGAGGTCGGCGAACTGCGTGAGCGCGTGCAGGAACTGGAGAAGATCCAGGC
>JANJTY010000013.1 GCA_024710865.1 Lysobacteraceae bacterium
CCGTGCCACTGCTGGCGGCGCTGCTCGGTTTGGTTGCGGTGCTGCAGTTCGGCTGGCTGGAGCAGCTCGCCCAGCGCGAATCGGACAGCCGGCACGCCGCGCTGGAGGCGGTGCGCCAGGGGCTGCGCGCCGATCTGGACACCGCCGTGGCGGCGGAACTGGCGGCGCTGCGTGCGACCGTCCCGCAGGATGCGGTCGCGCCGCCGCGTGCGCTGCGCTGGAGTGGCGCCGGACTGGCGACGCAGTCGCTGTGGCTGGCCGATGCCGAGGACTCAGCCCGTTCGCCGCCGTGGCGCCTGCAGGTCGGTGAGGGCGGGCTGCGGCCAGCGGGCTGGGTCGATCTGGGACAGGCCGTGCCGGCCCTGATGCAGTCCTTGCGCAGCGGCCGCAGGCCGGCCACAGGCGACTGGATCGAGCAGCCGCTGTCGCTGCGCTTTTCGGAACGCTCGCAGCCGGTTCCTGGCCGCCTGCTGGTGGCCCTGCCGCGGCAGCGGCTCCAGGCGTTCCTTGAGGAGCGGCTGCAGGCGCGCGCACCCGCCGCCGACCTCGGTCGCCTGCGCCTGCGGCTGCGCGAGGCCGACCCCGAGGACGCACTGCGCGTGCCAAGCGCCACGCGCCTGGCCGCGCAGCCCCTGACAGAGCGCTGGAGTCTGGATCTGGATTTCGTCGACGGCTCGGCCGCTGAGCTGGCCCGCGCCCTGCATCGGCGCAACCTGGTCGCCGCATCGACGGTCCTCGTGCTGCTCGCGCTGAGCGCGGGCCTGATTCTTCGCGGCCTGCGCCGTGCCCGTCGCGACGCGCTAAGGCGCCTCGCCCTCGCCGCCGCGGCCTCGCACGAACTGCGCACGCCGCTGGCGGTGATCCAGTCCGCCGCCGGCAACCTCGCCGACGGCGTGACGCGCGATGCCGAGCGGGTGCGGGCCTATGGCGAACTGATCCGCGACGCCGCGGTGCGCCTGCACCGCCTGGTCGACGGCACCCTGGGCGCGGCCTTCGCGGCGCGCCCGACTGCGATGGACGCCACCACGACGCCGGCCTCGCTCGAACGCGCGCTTGCGACGGTGGGATCGGATCTTGCCGGCCTGGGCGCGCAGCAGCGGATCGAGGTGGGCGAGGCGTTGGACCAGGCGCCGCCGCTGCGGCTGCCGCAGTCGGATCTCGATCTGATGCTGGCCAACCTGCTGGGAAACGCGTTGCGCTACGCCACGGCTAACGGGCAGGTGCGGCTGGACTGGCGCGTGCGGCGGCGTTCGCTGCAGCTTTCGGTACGCAATGCCGCACACGAGCTCGACGCAGCCGAGCGTGCCCGCATCGGCCTGCCCTTCCAGCGCGGGCGGCAGGCGCGCGTCCAGCATCCGGACGGCAGTGGGCTCGGCCTGAGCCTGGTCGAAGCGCTCGCCGCGCGCCACGGCGGGCGACTCGACATCCGCTTCGAAGGCGGCGACATTGTGGCCTGCCTGAGCCTGCCCCTGATGCGAGGAAACAGCCGGTGATGCCGCGCCTGCTGCTGGTCGAAGACGAACCCGGCCTGGTGCTGACCCTGAGCGACCGGCTGCGCGCCGAGGGCTTCGGCGTGGACTGCGCGCGCAGCGTGCGCGAGGCGCGGCGCAGCCTCGCGCTGGGCGCCTTCGATCTGGTCATCCTCGACCTGATGCTGCCGGATGGCAGCGGCCTGGAGCTGTGCCGGCGCCTGCGCGAGCACGATCCGCACACGCCGGTGCTGATGCTGAGCGCGCTCGGCGCGGTGGACCAGCGCGTGGCCGGCCTGGCCCAGGGCGCCGACGATTACCTGGCCAAGCCCTTCGACAGCCGCGAGCTGGTGGCGCGGGTGCACGCCCTGCTGCGGCGCGTGCGAGCCCAGAGCTCGGCGCAGGGCGGCCCGCTGCGCTTCGGCCGCATCGAGATCGATCGCGATGCGGCCGAATGCCGCGTCGATGGCCGCCCGGTGGAGCTGTCCGCACGCCTGTTCGGACTGCTCTGTTACTTCGCCGCCAACCCCGATCGCCTGCTCAGCCGCGATCGCCTGCTGAACGAGGTCTGGGGCTACGACGCCCTGCCGGCAACGCGTACTGTGGACGTGCATGTCGGCTGGCTGCGCCGGCGCATCGAGGCCGATCCGCGCCATCCGGTCCATCTGGTCACGGTGCACGGCCTGGGCTACAAGTTCGTCAGCCAGCCCTGAGGCGGCGCGGGGTGGTGGTTCGATCCGCGCCCTCGATCGCCCGCTGCGCGGCCGCCTCGGTCGCGGCCTCACCACGAACGGGACGCGGGAATGGGGCGTCGGGAACGGGCAATCGTGGGGCGCCCGCGAGGACGATCAGGCGCCTCGCAGGATGCCGGTGAGCGCAGCGAACTGCACCGCTGCGGCGCGGTCAGTTCAGGCGCAAGGTGGTTCGATCCGCGCCCTCGATCGCCCGCTGCGCGGTCGCCTCGGTCGCGGCCTCACCACGAACGGGGAGCGGGAATCGGGGCCTTGCTCGCGCGCGGTCGCGGGGAATCGCTGCGGGGTGGTGGTTCGATCCGCGCCCTCGTTCGTCCGCTGCGCGGTCGCCTCGGTCGCGGCCTCACCACGAACGGGGGATGTAGCTTGCTTCGCGGTGGCGCTCGGGTCTACTCGCTCTGGCGAACGACGATCTCGCTGTCCGCCGCCACGTTCGAACGCGACGTGCTGCGGCCATCCGGCCAGGTGACGACCAGTTCGTCCGCCTGCGAAGCCGTGCCGAGGCCGAAGCCCAGCACCGGTTCGACCGAGGACAGATAGGAGCGCCCCG
>JANJTY010000475.1 GCA_024710865.1 Lysobacteraceae bacterium
TGCCCTTCGACGCCGGATTCGTCCAGTACGACCTCAGGACCACCGGCAGCGATCCGCTCTTTGGAGGCCGCAACCAGGGCCACGTCAGCCAGGTCTTCCGTTCCAGGTACGGCGGCAGCGCCGGCCAGGCCAGCGCCTGGCCCCTGCATCCGATCACCACGGACTACACGCCGTTCTTCGGCATTGCCGCGTGTTCGGACGGCATCGACAACGACGGCGACGGCCTGATCGACTACCCGGCCGATCCCGGCTGTGGCTATCCCCAGGCGCCGAGCGAGAAGCCGGCCTGCAGCGACGGCATCGACAACGATGCCGACACCTTCATCGATTTCCCGACCGATCCGCAGTGCGGCTCCGCAACCGACAACAGCGAGGACTTCCTCGGCGCCTGCGACGATGGCATCGACAACGATGGCGACGGCCTGATCGACTTCCCGGCCGATTCTGGCTGCTTCAATCCGGGGGACGCCACCGAGTTCCGCGGCCTGTGCGACGACGGCCTGGACAATGACGGCGACGGCCTGATCGACTTCCCGGCCGATCCAGGATGCGGCAGCTTCTTCGACAACGACGAAGCCAACCCTGCCTGCAGCGATGGCTTCGACAACGACGGCGATGGCCTGATCGATTTCCCCAACGACCCGGGCTGCGTCAGCCTGGGCGGGGCCACCGAGAGCCCGGCGTGCAACGATGGCGTCGACAACGATCTCGACGCGCTGATCGATTTCCCGCTCGACCCCGGCTGCGCGGCCGCATCCAGCACCTCTGAAGCGCCCCAGTGCAATGACGGCATCGACAACGATTCCGATGGTCTGTTCGACTTCCCCGACGATCCCGGCTGCAGCGCGTTCACCGACACGACCGAGCTGGAGTTCCAGTGCAGCGACGGACTGGACAATGACGGCAATGGCCGGATCGATTTCCCCCTCGATCGTGGCTGCACAAGCCCACAGGATGATTTCGAAGGCCCCGACTGCGCCGATGGCACCGACAACGATCGCGACGGCACCATCGACTTCGGTGGCGACCCCGGCTGCGCCAGCGCCAACGACTACAACGAACTGGCCAACGCCACCGGACGCGCCTGTTCGGATGGCTCCGACAACGACAGCGATGGACTGATCGACTACCCCAACGACCCGGGCTGCATCAGCGCCTGGGGCGACGTCGAGTTCGGTCCGCCTCCGGGCATCTTCCGCGACGGTTTCGAGAATCCACCCAGTCCCTGAGCGCGCGCCTGACGACGGCATCGATCCTTCGCATGCGGACGCGGCGGTTCGTTCGCCTCGCCCGGCCCTCGTTGCTGCTGGGCGCCGCAGCCGTTCTGGCGGCCTGCTCGGGCTTGCAGCGTGCGCCTGCGTCTGCCGGCGCGGCGTCTGCCGCGCTCGCGGGCTGCGCACCGGTTCCACTGGCCGCGTCGAGCCGCTTCATGGCCGAGCGCTTCGACAGCGGACTGCCGCAGAACGGCCAGTGGCGCGATGGCTTCGACCTGGCCGACATGGACGGCGACGGCGTGCTCGACCTGCTGCACGGCCCGCCGCGCAAAGGACGTCTCCAGCCTGCGATCTTCCTCGGCGATGGCAGCGGGCGCTTCCGCTTCTGGGACAGCGCGCACTTTCCGCCCTTGCCCTACGACTACGGCGACGCGAAGGCGGGCGACCTGAACGGCGATGGCCGCATGGACATCGCGTTGGCCTCGCACCTGCGCGGGCTGGTCGTCCTGATCAACGAGGCCGACGGTCACTATGCGCCGTGGGACGAAGGCCTCGCCCTGCGCCTGCCGGGCGCAGCGGGCGAGGAACCGGTGTTCAGTTCGCGCAGCATCGCCCTGGCCGACTGGAACCAGGACGGCAAGCTGGACCTGCTCGCAGCGAACGAGGGTCCGTCCCGCTTCGCCGGGGGCCTGAACGCGGGCGAGGCCATGGCCCTGTACCTCAATCGCGACGGGTATTGGGAGCGCCTCAGTGGCGCCCAGCCGCTGTACGGATTCGGCGACGCCCTGGCCGTTGGTGATGTCGATGGCGACGGCCTCCCGGATGCGGTGCTTGGCACCCAGGTTTCCGGCGCGCGCCTGCTCTGGCAGATCGGGCGGCCGAAGGGCTGGGTGTCGCGCGAGGTGCGTTCGCTGCCCCCCGGCGCGACGGTCGGCGCGGTCGCGCTGCGCGACCTGGATGGCAACGGGCGTGCCGACCTCGTGCTGGGCACCCGCGCGGTCGAGCACGCGCGCTACTGCACCGCGCTGCACCATGTGCAAGCGCACGACGGCGGCGAGTCATCCCGCACCCTGTGGCGCGAAGACTCGCGCGATCCCGTCGTGGCCATCGCCATCGGCGACATCGATCGGGATGGATACGACGATCTGCTGGGCGTGCGCCAGCAGGGCGGCATCCTCAGCTTTGCCGGAGGCGCCGAAGGTTTCCGCCCCGATCTGACGATCCCGCCGTCCACAGCGATGGCGGGCTGTTCGGCCTTCGATGCCAAGCTTGCGGACATCGACCGCGATGGTCACCTCGAATTGCTGGTGAGCTACGCCGGCGAGACCAGTGGCCTCGACGCGGGCTGCGCCAGCCGCGGCGGGTTCGGGACCTGGCGCCTGCGGGCGCGTTGATGCCGTCGACGCGGGCCTGCGACAGGCGCTCGCCGCGATGCGCCCCGAATCCCGGGATGGGCACGTCGCGAGGGCCCGCCGGATGCAGGCCCGAGGGCCGACGATGCGATCCGGCCAAGCCGCTGGCCCAGCACTGAGCCAGCGACGCGGTCGGCGGGTCACAGATCCGCGGGGTCGCGTTCGAAACCGTTGCGGAACAGCGGCACCAGGCCCTCGCAGTTCAGTCCGAACAGCACGCTGGGCTTGGCCGGGTCGGTCGTGGCCAGGCTCAGGCTGGCGTTGCGTCCTCCGCCGGCGTTCGGCGTGCAGCTGATCTGCACGGCCTGGCTGGCGCCCGGCGCGAGCTGCATCGGCATCGGCGTGAGGATCAGGAAATCGCCGGCACCCGTGCCGCTCAGCCCCGGCTGTCCCACGTGCAGGGTGGCGCTGCCGACGTTGCTGACCTGGACCGTACGCGTCGAGGCCTGGCCCAGTGCCGCGGCGAAGGTCAGCGGGCCCGGAGCGCCGGGCGTGGACTGGAACGCCGGCTGGCCCGCGGCCACGCCTTCGCCGCTGAGCGGCAGCTGCTGCGAGACACCGCCGCCGGCATTGGCGATCAGGGCGCTTGCCGCGGCGCCGACGGCGACCGGCGCGTAGCGCACCTGCACCGTGCACTGGGCGCCGGCGGCCAGCGTCGCGCCACAGGAGTTGGCGGCGATCTGGAAGCCGGGCGTCAGGCCCAGGCTGATTCCGATCGATGCCACGCCGGGGCCGAGGTTGGTCAGGGTCGCGGTCTGCGTGGGCGAGTTGGTCCCGACCGTCACCGCACCGAAGTGCAGCCCGGGGGTCGGTGTCCAGGTCAGCTGCGGTGCCGGCGTGAAGCCGTTGCCGGAAAGCGGCAGGCTGCGCAGCACCGAGCCCTGGCCGCTGGGTATGCCGCTGGCGTTGAGGTTGCCGTTGGAATCGCCCTCGGAGGCCGGCGCGAACGCGACCTGGGCCTGGCAGCTGGCGCCGCCGGGCAGGGTCAGGCTGCAGTTCTCGCTCACGATCTGGAACGGCGCCGGCAGCGAGAAGCCGAGCATGAACAGGTCGAGGCTGCCCGGGTTGGTGAAGGTCACGGCCTTGCTGGCGCTGGTCTGGCCGACCGCGACCGGCCCGAAGGCCAGCCCGCCGGCGGGGCTCAGGACCAGATCGGCCGGCGTAAAGCCCTCGGCGCGCACCGGGACCTGATGGCTGAGCTCGACGGTCTGGCCCGGATCGGCGGCCGGTGCGTCGCCGCGCGCGAAGACATTGCTGCGGACTTCTCCATCCTGCGTCGGGGTCACGCTGACCTGGACCGGACAGGCGGCGCCGGGAACGATGGTGGTGGGCAGCGCGCACCCCGGTGTGGCGGTGAACGGCGGCGCCACGCCCACTTCCGTCAGCTCGTACGGTTCGCCGCCCATGTTGCGGATGCTGAGGTTGGCGACCTCGGAGGTCGTTCCCGTCTGCACCGCGCCGAAGTCGATACCCGACTCGGGGACGATCAGCAGCCGCGCGGGGCTGTAGCCCTGTCCGGTCAGTTCGATGGTGTTGCTGGTGTAGAGGAAGATCGAGGCCTGGGCTCGGAACAGGGCATTGACGGCACTGCTGCCGGGCGGGGTGAAGCGGAAATCGAGGGTGCAGCTCTGGCCGCCGAGCAGGCTAGAGGGACAGTCATCGCCGACCAGGGCGAACCCGTTCTGCACGCCGATCCAGTTGAAGCCGAGCAGATTGGCGGTCGCGGTGCCGGTATTGGTCAACGTGGCCTGGCGGATCCCGCTCTGGGTGCCGAGCGGCACGCGCCCGAAAGCCAGGCCGTCGGCCGGCGCCAGCACCAGATTGGGCGGCGTGGTGCCGTTGCCCGAGACCACGATGCCGTCGTTCGGACCCTGGCTGCTGCTGACGCTGAGGGTGGCGCTGGCCGCACCCGGCTGGGTCGGGGCGAACACCACGCGCTGGGTGCAACTCGCACCTGCGGCCAGGCTGCCGCTGCAGGTGCCGCCGGCGGCGAGCTGGAAGGGCGCCGCGACCTGGAAGGCTATGCCGCTCAGGCCGACGTTGCCGGTGTTGGTGAGCGTCGCGGTCTGGAAGGCGCTGGTACCGCCGACCGTCTGGTTGCCGAGGTTGAGTCCGGCATCCGGTTCGAGGTTCAGGCCCGGCGTCGCGACGAAGCCCGAGCCCGAGAGCGTGATCGCATCCGACAGTCCGTCGTCGGCGCTGGCCTGCAGCTGGCCGCTGAAGGAGGCTCCGGACACCGGCTGGAATGCGACCACCACGCTGCAGCTCCCACCTGCAGCCAGGGTCGCGCCGCAGGTGTCGGAGTCCAGGCTGAACCCGGCGCCAGTCACCGCGAGTTCCAGGCCGTCCAGCGGCAGGGTGCCGGGATTGCTCACCGTGGCCTGCAGCGTCGCGGTGGTGCCGACCGTGACCTGGCCGAAGGCCAGGCCCGCGTCCGGTTTCACGTCCAGTTCCGGTGCCGGCGGTCCGGCGCTGGACTCGAACGCACCCGCATCGCAGGGCGTGCCGCCGGGCGTCGGGCGCGGGAACAGGCGCTGGTCGAGCTGGAAGATGGGGAAGTCCGCGCAGGTATCGGGATCGCCGTGCTGCAGTGCGAAGCTGCCGTTCTGCGGCTCCATCACGATCACCGGCGGCGGAACGCTCGGCATCGGTGCGCCCAGGCGCGGATCGCCCACGTCGCTGCCGGCGAAGGCGGGCAGGGCGTCGCAGCTGTCCGCCGGCCAGACCACGTTGCCGCCGTTGTTCAGCACCGGCAGGGCGATGCTCGCGCTGCAGTTGCCTTTGCCGCTGCCGGCGGTGTTGCCGGAGAGGATGCTGTTGCGCAGGTCGGTCTCGGGCGGCTCATTGGCCTGGATTTCGGACGCATAGATGCCGCCGCCCTGCTGCGCGGCCTGGTTGCCGTCGAGGGTGACGTGGATCAGGGTGATGCCGCGCTCGACGCTGCCGCTCTCGGCGCCGAAGTTGTAGACGCCGCCGCCGTAGGTCGCGCGGTTGTCGTGCAGGGTGCTGTTGCTCAGCATGAAGCCCGGGTACTCGAGGTCCATGCTGCCCTTGATCTTGACCGAGGCCGCGATGGCGCCGCCGCGGCCGTTGTCCTCGGCGCGGTTGGAGATGAAGCTGTTGCCGCTCACCAGGGCCGCGCGCGCGGCGTAGATCGCGCCGCCCAGCGCGTCCTCGCCGCTGGCTTCGTTGAGGGTGAACAGGTTGTGCTCCAGGATCGCGGTCGGGCTGCCGACCGCCAGATGCAGCGCGCCGCCGCGGCCTTCGTCGCCCGTCACCGTGTTGTGGGTGAAGATCGAGTTGAGCAGGGTCAGCAGGCCGTCCTGGTGGAAGATCGCGCCGCCGCCTTCGGACGCGCCGTTCTGCGCCTCGGCCGAGTTGTTGAGGAAGTTGCTGTTGCTGATGGTGAGCGAGGCCAGCGGGCCCGGATTGCTGTAGTGGACCGCGCCGCCCGAGGCCTTGGCGCTGTTGTTGGTGAAGCTCGAGTTGCTGATCGTGCTGGGCTCGGGCGCGCTCAGGCGGATCGCGCCGCCGCCGTAGGCGCCGCCGTTGGAGGCGTTGTTCTCGAAGCTGCAGGCGTTGATGTGGATCACGCCCGAGCTGTCGATCGCGCCGCCGCCGCTGCTCGGCGAACTGTTGTCGACGAAGGCGCAGGCGTTGGCGCTGAAGCTCGAGGTGCTGCTCATGATCTTCACGGCGCTGTTGGAGCCGTTCTTGAGCGTCACCGACTCGATCGACAGGTCCACGCCGCCGATCGCGACCCGGAAGATGTCGCCCTCGCTGCTGCCGTCGATGATCACCGGTCCCTGGATCACCAGATTCCGGTTGATGTAGAACGGGCTGCCGTAGTCGCCCAGCGTGATCTGGCTGACGCCGTTGAACGCGATGGTGTTCGAGCTGCCGCTGCCGGCGGCGCAGGCCTGGTAGGTCTTGGCGTTGTTGTTGGCGTTGGCGATCGCCTTGCGCAGGGTGCAGCCCTTGCCGTCCTGGTCGGACGGGCCATCGCCGAAGCTGTAGTCGGCGCTGTTGTTGACCGTGATGGTCGCGGCTTCCGCGACCGGCACGGCCAGGGCCGCGGCCAGGACGGCCAGCGCACCCGCACGGCGGGCGGATCGGACGGGCAGGGGCGACATGGGCGACTCCGGCGCGGTGGGCTCGTCCTGCTAAACGCAGGGGGGCGGCTAAAGGGGACAAGGGGGCCAGCGAAGGGGTCGCCCTTTGCCCGGTCGCGCGGCAGGGTTCCGCCAGCAACGGGTGTCGGTTTGCGCCTTGGAGGACGTATCAGGCGTTCGAGCGCGGCTTCAAGCGGTTCCGCCGGAGCCGACGCGGGCTGCCAGGCCCGTTGCCCGCAGTATCCGGCGGACACGTGTTCCACGCCGGGCCGCAGGGCCCGGGTCGCCGCAGGCCCGCCCCGGCGGCGAAGCCGCACGCCGCTGCGCCCGCCCGACCCCCCCCCCCCCCCCCCCCCCCCCACCCCCCCCCCCCCCCCCCCCCCCCGGTGGGGGGCCCGGCCGCGGG
>JANJTY010000498.1 GCA_024710865.1 Lysobacteraceae bacterium
ACCTGGAAGGGCGACGAGCACTCGGGACTGTACGGCGGCCAGGTCTTTGCGCAGGTTTCGGCATACAACAAGGCCAGCTACTCGGGCTTCTCCGAGCTGATCCGGAGCACGTTCGACGAGGCGCTGCCGCATTTCGAGGATGGCAGCGTCGATCTTCTGCACATTGACGGGCTGCACTCCGAGGAGGCGGTTCGGCATGATTTCGAAACCTGGCTGCCCAAGCTCTCGCCGCGCGCCGTGGTGCTGTTCCACGATACCAACGTGCGCGAGCGGGGCTTCGGCGTCTTCAAGCTATTCTCATCGCTTGCGAAGCGCTATCCGAGCTTCGAGTTCTCCCACGGCCATGGCCTGGGCGTGCTCGGCGTGGGCAGCGAACTCCCCGAGTCGATTCGGCGACTGTTCGAGGCGGGCCGTTCGGCAGGCTCGCTCGCCGCGGTGAGGGCGATGTTCAGCCGCCTGGGGCAGGCGTGCAGCGCCGATCTGAATGTCCGCATTCAGGCAGAGCAGCTGCTCGCGCAGAAGACGGAGCTGGGTCGGGCCACGCATCTCGCCGAGCAACGTCAGCAGCAGCTCGAACAGGCCAGGGCGGAGTGCGAGAAGCGCTCGACCGATCTCGTCGCCGCGCAGCAGCGCATCAACCGGATGGAAGACGAGCAGGCCCTGGAACGGGGGCAGCTGATCGAGCGGATTACACTGCTGGAAGAGATCCGGGCGCAGCTGCGGCAGACGGTCGAGCGCTCGGAGCGCAGCCTGGAGGACGCCCAGCGCTCGCTCCAGAACACGCAGCACGAGCTCGCCATCGCGCGGCATACGCTGCAGCGGACGCAGGCCGATCGCGACCTGGCGCAGCAATCGGTTCAGCGCACCCAGCAGCGGGTGGACGAACTCGCGACCAAGCTCGCGCTCGCCGACGCGCGCGGCAATGACCTGCGTGCACAAGCGCAGCAAGCCGCCCAGCTTCGGCGCGAGGTCGACGAAGCCCGCCGGCTCGCGCAGAGCACGGAGCGCGCATTGACCGAGGCGCGCTCGAATGCCGCAGAGCTGTCGGCGCAGGTGCAGCAGTTGCGGAAAGAGGCGCAGCACCAGCACCAGGCGTCTGAGCGGGCGCGCGCGGCGTCGGACGCGCAGCTGGAGTTGGCCAGGAGGCACCTGACGGCCGCCGCAGCCGAGTCCGATGCGCTGCGGCGCTCCCTCTCGTGGAGACTCACCGCACCGCTCCGCTTCCTGCTGCGTCCATTCGCCTCCTAGGGCGAGGACGGTTGTCGGACCTGCGGCGCAAGTCGAGTCCGGGCGCGGCTCCCGCTCCGTCGCCCCCCGCCGGGCGGTCAGCTGCTGGAGGGTGCGGCGCCTGACTTCCGGGCCAGCGTATCCACCCACTGAACGATGCCGTCGACCTCGAAGCCGATCTGCAGCCGTTCGCCCGCCTTGAAGCGCCGCTTGAAGCCGCACAACAGCGGCGGCGGTTCCGCGTCGCCCGGCTTGGCGAAGGCGGCAACCACATCCGGACGTTGCACGTTGAGTGGCCAGCACGCGGTGCGGTGCCCGCTCCGTGCCACGAGTCGAACGTCGCAGTCCGGCTCCGCCGGGAGCACCCAGCCACTGATCAGCGCGAGCGCCTCATCGCCCTTCAAGGCTGCCGGCGACTCAAGGGCCCAGCGCTTGACGGGGGCGCCGCGCTCGCCGCCTCCCATGCGCACGCGCGCGGCCGGTGTCGCGGCGCTGGCGGGCTCCGGGGCCTTACTGGCTGCCGCGGGGCTACGGGCCGGCGCGGCGCGCTCCTGGTCCTCGGTCCGCGTAGTGAACTTGAGGAAATCCTCCCGACCCGCGAGACGCCCGTTCCGAAAGGCCTGCAGCGTGTCGAGTATCCGTTTCGGGTACGCCTCGGCGCAGGCCGCATCGCGCACGAACACGGACACGCAATCGTTCCACTCCGCGCGCTCCTGATCGCTGACATACGATTCCAACAGGTGCGGCTGGTAGCCCGACCGCTGGGCCCAGGCCACCAGCGCGTCACCGCTGTCCGGATAGAAACGCCAGCAGTCGACCGGATAGCGGTGGAAGCTGCCGTTGGACGGCGCATTCAGGTAAAGCAGCCCGGTCGGCCTGAGGATCCGCAGCATCTCCAGGAAGAGCAGCCAGAAAAACTGCGAATGCTCCAGCACGGACGAGCACAGCAGCACGTCGATCGACTGGTCCGGGAACGGCAGTCGGTACGGATCATCGAGCACCACGTCCACGCCGGGGCCCCGCACGAAATCCACGCCGACGTAATCGCCCAGGCCTTCGAACACGTTGCGCAGGCTGCCGTTCACGTCCTGGGCACCGACCTCGACGATGCGCAGCGCATGGCGCCCAGCGCAGTAGGCTTGGCGGAAACGCAGGGCATTGCTGAGCGCGCTGGGGTGCATCGGTGGGAATCCAAGGGAGAGGCGGCGACGCTCGCGGGCCAGCGCCCGCGCGGGACGCCCGGCATTCTGCCTGTTCGGCGCGCGCGATGGCAGGACAGGCTGGCGATCGAACCCGACATCAGCTGGCGTCCCGTCCGACCCTGCCGTGGGGACGGTGCGCGTAGCGCTTCGGCGCCGCGGCCGGCCCATGCGGCGCCGGATCGCGCCCGACCCGATGTCCGAAACGGGATCGCCGCCTGCGACGCCTGGGGCGCCTCTGGACAGATCAGACGCTTCGCCGGCCGGGGATGGGCGACTTGCGGAGCCATCGCGCCGGCGATCGCTTGCGCGAATTCGAGTCCGGACCTGTGCCGGACTCGACCCGGGCTGGCACGCCCGCTGAGCCTGACGAAGGGTCCAGGACGGACCCGGTCAGACCCTCGCTAGCAGTCCGCTCGACAGCACAGGCACGAGGCTCGCAACGCCGCCGCGGAAGCCGAGTTGTCCCGCGCCGAACAGGTGCCCTGCGCGCTGGACACGATCGGCATGAGGACGCTGGTGGTCCGGCCGTTGGTGCTGGCCTGGACGTAGCCCGCGGCGCAGGCAGGTACAGTCGCGTTGTCGTCCACGACCTGAGGCACGCGCTCTGCCGAGCCCCTAGCCGACTCCGGCCTCGGCGGAGCCCCACGATTGCGCGCCCACGGGGGTCCTGCGCGCGATTACCAGGCGATCCGGACCCTGACGCGGTTCTCGCGCACGCGTCAGGGTCGAGTGGGCCTGAAGGTCAGTCGCCCCGTCGGCGCGGGACTGGCTCCGGGCCAGGAGCCGAACCCCTCGGGCGAGGGGCCGGCGTTGCCACGGGTGTCCGTGCCGGTTCCGGAACGCGCTATCGCCCCGGGATGCGGCAGCAAACGTTGCCACCAAACACTGTCTGGCTGGATGCCGTGGTGTTCTGCCAGGAACAGAACGTCGCATTTCCAGGAGCGTTGGCGTTATAGCCGCTGCCCTGCTGGTAGACCCCGGACGCCGCCGTCCAGCAATAGGGCGTCGTTGCCCTGTACCCCGCCGGGCAGGCCGGATTGTTGAAGAAGTTGACGGTGTTGGCGGCGATGTCGAAGTTCGAAACGCTGGTGTTGACGCAGTCCAGCTGAGTCGCCTCGGGCGGCGCGAAGTAGCCAACGATGTCGATGACGTAATGCGCCTGCGCGAAGGTGAACAGGGTGATGTCCGACGACTGCAGCGGGTTCGGAATGGCGCTGATGATCGCGTTGTTGACGATCGCGCCCGCGGTGTAATTGACGCTGGAGGAGAACGGCTGCGAGGCGCCGAAGGGATACACGGTGGCGTAACCCGCCGCGCTGGGCGTCACCACGGTGACGTTCATCGCGACCGCGCTGGCCGAGAGTCCCAGGGTGCCGCAGTTGGTGGCACTGCCGCCCTGGGACGTGAAGCTGACGGAGTTGACCGCCGTGAAGCTTCGCGAACTGTTGCTGGGAATCACGCCCCCGGCGACGCGCGTGTCGACGATGCGGCACGGGGTCAGCGGCGTGTAGACCAGGTCGCGGTTGAGGGAGCCCAGGGCGCTCGGCGTGCCCCCCTTCGATTCGTCCGGCGCCGCCTGCGCCAGCAGGTCGATCACCTGGCTGTCGCTCCAGCGGTGCCCCATGCCGGCCAGCTCGGACATCGCGCCCTCGAAGGTTTCCCGCTTCAGCGCGCGGCGGAGGTTGACCGCATCGGCGGCGGCGAGGTTCGGCGCCATGCGCTCGGCCCAGACCTCGGCGGGAACCTGGTAGACCCGCGTCACGTAGGCGCCCCATGTTTCAGTGAAGCGCCGCGCCAGCGCGTCCCTGTCCTTGGCAGACGACGGCAGCGCATCGCCATCGGCCTCGGCGGGCCGCGCGCGCGCGTCGCTGGACGCATCCAGGCTCGTCGCCCCAGCCATTGCCGACCCCAGGCCGACCATCGCCGTCATCACGACCGACACCGGTGCGTTGGCGCGCTTGAACATGACCCCACCCCCTGTGCTGTGGCTTTCGCCGGGAAGCCCAGCGTACTACCCGGACGCGGCGACTGCACGCGCGTCACGCTGCCCGCCGGAAGGGAGGCACCGAAGGGGGAAATCCCAGGCCCGAGCACTGTGCGCCGCGGGACGGAGCGGGGCCGGGCGGGACGCATGACGCCACCCGCGCGGGGTGCGACCGGACAGCGGCACGGCTCCTTTCTGGCTCAGCCGAGGGCGCCCGCCGGGACGGAGCGATCCGGATCGACCCGAGGCCGAGCCCAGTAGAGTTCATCCTCGGAATAGCCGAAGGCTGACATCGCACCATTGCAGTGCCGTCGGAACGCGGCGATCTGCTCCTCGCTCCAGCCCACGGAACCGAGTGCGGCCGCGCGACTGGACTCCACCCCGCCGGTTTGCTCCGGCCGCCGCCGCTTAAAGACCCGGGCCACCCCGGACCGCTCCGCGTCGTTCAAGCCAAGGAACCCGGCCAGACGCGCCGCCGTGCGGTCAGGGTCGAGCGCAATCTCGCGCTGCTCGACCTCGATGCTGCAATCGGCCAGCCGATCCCGCACCTCGCTCCAGGCCTCCATCGACTCGCCCCACAGCCTGCAATGGGCTTCGAAGTCCACGTGCGGGAACTTGCGCACCCGGCTCGCGACGTTCTCGATGCCGCGCCGCTTGGCGAACACGAACTGGGCGTCCGGCCAGATCTCGCGCATCAGGGGCGCGGCCCGGATCATGCGCGCGTCGGGGCTCTTGTCCAGCCAGCGCTCCGACCTGGCCAATCCCTCGGCGTGTCGCTTG
Organism: Lysobacteraceae bacterium; assembly: GCA_024710865.1. GTDB lineage: Bacteria > Pseudomonadota > Gammaproteobacteria > Xanthomonadales > Xanthomonadaceae > JANJTY01. Next base: position 5,194 of record JANJTY010000498.1, read on the forward strand.
AACATCTGCAGCAGGTCGCTCCGGAGCCCGGCCATCGGGACATGGGCGATCATGATGCGGTCGTTGTTCAACAGCCCCCGCTTCCAGTGGTAGTACCGCTCGGTTTCCGCGACCAGCGACAGGGCGAGCGGGAGGAAGTGCCCTTCGAGATACCCGTCGATACCTGCCCCGTTGATCAACGCGCCGGCGAGGATGCTGGTCCCTGAGCGCGCCGAGCCGACGACGAACACGGGCCTCATGGCGCGCAACTGCCGTTCATGGCGCGACGGAACGAGTGGCGATATCGCATGAGATGGTGGCTTTCCGAGGGAGGCGCGCAGTCTAACGGCATTGGATGTACCCTCAAAGTGCAGGGACTCGCCCACCGGGCGCAGCCATCCCGGCCACTGACCCTTCGTTCGCGGCGCCGTTCGCGGGTTTCCTCCACCCGGCCCAGGCGACGACGCCCACCGCTGCCCGCATGCGCGTACTGCTCGTCACCCATCAGTTCTTCCCTGAGTTCGAGGCCGGCACCGAAGTGCTGGTACGGGCGGTGCTGCGTGGCCTGATCCGGCATGGGCACGAGGTGGCCGTCTTCACCGGCTTCCCCGACGAGGACTGCGTTGACGATGCGGCGCGCTCGGACGAATACCGGTACGAGGGGACGCGGGTGTTCCGCTTCCGCCACGCACACCGGCCGATGGGCGGCCAGCGCAGCGTCGTGGAGCTTGGCTACCGCAACGAGCTGGCGGCGGGCTGCTTCGGCCGGGCGCTTGAGCGCTTCCGGCCGGACCTCGTCCACGTCTTCAACTTTGCCCGTCTCGGCATCGGGATCCTGGATGAGGCCCGCACCCGCGCCGTCCCCAGCGTCTTCACGCCTACGGATTTCTGGTTCGCGTGCCCCACCGCGCAGCTGACCCTGCCGGGTGGCCGCCCCTGCAGCGGTCCAACCCGGTTCGCCGGCAATTGCCTGGTGCACCTCGCCGCACTGAGCCCAGACCGGGCGGGTGCGCGCTGGGCCTCGCGCCTGCCGACGTCGGTGGCAGAAACCCTGGTGGCGGGTCTGCAGGCCCTGCCGTTTCGCGGCGTCGGCGCGCTCGAGGAAGCCGTCGCCCTGGCGCGACGCGAGGCCTTCATCCGTTCCCGCCTGGCGCAACTCGATCGTGTGCTCGCACCAACCCGAACGATGGTCGAGGTGCTCCTGCGCGCCGGTGTCGCGGCCGAGCGCATCGCGCTTCTCCCCTTCGGCATCGAGCCTGGCGCACACCCGGCGACACCGTGGCAATGGCATCCCGAATCGGAGCCGCTGCAACTGGGCTTCGTCGGAACGCTGGCGCCGCACAAGGGCCTGCACGTGCTGCTCGATGCCTTCGCCGAACTGCCGAGCGATCGATTCCGGCTCCAGGTCTTCGGCGTGGCGGGAGACGATGCGGCCTATGTCCGGAACGTGCTGGAGCGAATCGGGCACCTGCCGAACGCGGAGTTCCTGGGCCGGTTTCCCAACGTCGAGACCCCGCGCGTCATGTCGGGCCTGCATGCCCTGGTCGTGCCATCGGTCTGGCAGGAGAACACCCCGCTGGTGGCGCTGTCGGCCCTGGCCGCCGGGCGTCCGGTGATCGGCTCCGACATGCCCGGTCTGGCCGAGCTGATCGAATCGGGCGCAAACGGCATCCTGTTCCCGGCCGGCTCGGCCCCGGCCTTGCGTGGAATCCTGCTCGACCTCCTGGCTGGACCGGATCGCGTGCGCCGGATGGCCGCCAACTGTCGAGCGCCGATGAGCGCGGAAGCCTACGTGGCGCGACTGCTGGACTGTTATGCCGGGCTTGGGCCGTTCGGCTTGGCGGCGATCCCGTCCCATTCGGCAGCGGCGCCGGGGCCGGAGCCTCCGCCTGGCTAAGGGATTGGAGAGCCCTCGGGCCCGCCAGTGCGGCGGTTGCGCCAGCCGGGAGCAGGCGGAATCCGGGTCGCAGCCCTCGTCGGGTTTGCGTAGACTCGCGCCTCCGGCGGGTCCGGCAACGTGGTGTCGGCCCGGTCAACGCCGATGGGCGCCGGTCGTCCACGCGCCGTGCCGACGTCGGCAGACGCCCCTGGTGGAGATTGCTCGACGTGCGTTGCGTAGTGATGGGAGGAAGCGGCTTCATCGGCACGCACACGGTGCTGGCACTGGCGCGCGCAGGTCACGAGGTGAGGAGCTTCTCCCGCAGCGGAACCCACCTGCTGCCCGTTCCGGAGGCGCTGCGATCCCGCGTCGAGGTCGTGCAAGGCGATTTCGCGAAGGTCGCCGACGTCCAGCGTGCGCTTGAAGCGTGCGACACGTGCGTGCATCTGGTCTCGGATTCCGTGCCGCACAGTTCGAACCTCGACCCCATCGGCGACATCGCGCGGAACCTCGTGCCCTCGGTCCAGCTCGCCCAGGCGAGCGTCGCACAGGGTCTTCGGCGCATCGTCTTCGTTTCGTCCGGGGGCACGGTCTATGGTCGCCCGCGACGGGTTCCGATCGACGAGACGCACCCGACCGACCCCCTGTGCGGGTACGGCATCACCAAGCTCGCGGCGGAGAAGTACTTCGGACTCTTCGCCGCGCTGCACGGGCTGGACAGCATCGTCCTGCGCCTGGCCAATCCCTTCGGCGAAGGCCAGCGCATCGCGGCCAGCCAGGGCGCGGTCGCGGTGTTCATGGCGAAAGCCATTCGAGGTCAGCCGATCGAAATCTGGGGCGATGGCAGCGTGGTGCGCGACTACCTGTATGTGAGCGACGCCGTCGACGCGATCCTGCGCGCGCTCGAGTACCAGGGCAGCGAGCGACTCTTCAACATCGGCGCAGGTCGCGGCCACAGCCTGAACCAGGTATTGGACGGAATCGAACGCACGCTGGGCCTGAAGACCGCGCGGCGCTATCTGCCGGGTCGTCCGTTCGACGTGCCGGTCAGCGTGCTCGACATCGGCCTTGCGGCCCGTGAACTTCCCTGGTCGCCCGCGACGTCGTTCGAGGCGGCGCTGCAGCGCACGGCCGACTGGATGCGCGCCGTGCTTCGCGACAAGGCCTGAGCCGGCATGATGGGCGAGTTCGCCGCCTGCGACGATCCGGTGGTGCGCGCGCGCACCGCCCACGGCGAGGCCTAGGCCCGATCCGATGGCCATCGCCGCGCTGGTGATCAACTTCAACACGGCCGAACTGACCACGCGCTGTGTCGCCAGTCTTGTCGGCCAGGATGGCCTGGGACGGATCCTGGTGCTGGACAACGCGTCGCGACCCGAGGACCTGGCTCGCCTTCGCGCGTCGCTGGATGCGCGTGCCGAGCTCATGTGCTCCCCGCACAACCTCGGCTTCGCGGCGGGAAGCAATCTTGGCCTTACGCATCTGCTGGCCGATCCGTCGCTGCACGCGATCCTGCTGCTCAACAGCGATGCCGAGGCCGAACCCGGCCTGGTCGCCGCGCTCGATGAGGCGTTGGATCCCGCGCGCGGCATCGCCCTGGTCGGCGCCCCGATGCGCCGGTTCGAAGACCCGAACCGACTCGACTCGCTCGGGATAGCCTTCTACGCGTCCTGCCTCGCCTCCAATCGGATCGATGCGCGCGATCCGCTCTTCGGCCCGACCGGCGGCTGCGCACTCTACGCCCGGGAACTGCTGCAGGACCTGGTCCAGGTTCACGGCTACGGCTTCGATCCGGCCTACTTTTGCTACGCCGAGGACACCGATGTGGCTGCGCGAGCCCTGCTGCTCGGCTACCGACCGGCCCTGATCGACTCACCTGCGGCCCGTCACCATGGCCAGGCCAGCAGCGGCGGCGGTTTCTCGACCTTCGTGCTTTACCACGGCATCCGCAATTCGATCTGGACCCTGCTGAAGTGCGTGCCGGCCAGCGTCCTCGCGCTGCGCCTGCCCTGGATTCTTGCGATGCATGCGGGGATCGTGCTGCGCCACAGCCTGCGCGGCGAAGGGCGCACGGTGCTACGCCTTTACCGCGATGCGCTCGCGCGCCTGCCGGCGGTCCTGCGCCAGCGCCGCGCGATCCAGCGTCAGCGCCGCATCGCGCCATCCGTCTTCGCGCGCTACGTTTCAACCCGCTTCTACGACCAGGGCTACGTCAGGGACGCCGTGCGCTCGCTGTTCCGCCGGACCCCGCCGCGGCCCTGATGTCGGCCTCGCGGTAGGCGGGAAGGACATCGTCGACCGGGCCATACATCAACGTCCGTCCGTGCTCGATCCAGAGCAGCTTGTCGCACAGCTGCAGGATCGTCGACTCCTCGTGCGACACCAGCACGATGGTGTGGCGCCCTTCGAACCGCTCGCGCAGCGCATTGCGCGACTTGGCCCGGAACTCGCCGTCCCCGACGCTGAGGGTCTCGTCGATGAGCAGGATGTCCGGCTCCATCTGCATCGCGACGGCGAACCCGAGACGAGAGACCATGCCGGAGGAGTACGTGCTGATCGGCTGATCGAAGAAATCGTCGAGCCCGGAGAACTCACGTATCGACTCCAGCCGGCCCTCGATGGTGCGGCGCGGCAGCCCCTGCAGCAGGCCGCTCAGAATGGCGTTGTCGCGCCCGGTGAGGTGCGGCACGAAACCCAGGCGCAAGGCCAGCAGCTGGACCGGGCCGTGGTCGCGCACGATCTCGCCGCGATCCGGAACCATCGCCCCCGAAAGCACGCGCAGCAGGGTGCTCTTGCCCGAACCATTGCGCCCGATGACGCCCAGCTTGTCACCGTGGAAAAGATCGAGGTCGATATGGTCGAGCGCCCAGAACCGCTTCCCGAGCAGCCTGCGCTGCATGCGGAAAGCAAGGCCGACGCCTCGCAGTCGGATCGCCAGTCGGCTCATGGTCAGGCCGGGAGTTTCGGATAGTGGCGGCGCAGGCGCTGCAGCGCCGCGATGCCAAGGAGCAGCAGGACGGTGGACAGCACCGCCAGGATGCCGAGTCCCTGCCAGTCCGGCCAGGCGCCCTGCAACAGGACCACACGCGTCTGCTCGATCAGGAAGGCGGCGGGGTTCAGGAAGAACACGGCCTGCACCTCGGACGGTAGCTGGGAAGCGCGGAAGAAGATGCCGGAGACGAACATCAGCGCGGTGAGCAGGGTTTCGGCCACCAGCCTGAGGTCGGGTACGAACGGCACCAGCGCGGCCAACCAGACCGTCGCGGCACAGATGAACAGCAGCTCGACCAGCAGCACCGCGGGCAGCGCAACCAGGGCGGGCGTCCACGCCACTCCCGCCACCGGCAGCAACGCCAGCAGCAGGACCAGCACCGCGGCGAACTTCACCGTGTCGGTCAACACCACCACGATCGGGAACACGGCTGGCGGCAGCACCACCTGCTGGATCAGCGGCCGCGCCTCGCGCACCGCGCCGCCACCGTGCGAGATGCAGGACTTGATCCACTGCCAGGTGACCAGGCCGACCAGGACGAACGGGACATAGCCCTCGCCTCCACGCTGCAGCAGGCGATCGAACACCAGCCAGAACACCAGCATGTACATCAGCGGCTCGAAGATCCACCACAGCAGGCCGAGGTAGGTGCGCTCGCGCTCGGCGCGCAGGTCTGCGTAGGTCTTGAACGCGATGACCTCGAGATGACGGCGGATCATCGCAGCCTCCCGCGCGGATTGGGCAAGGACGGAAGCCGCCGCATGCTCATGGGCCGGCAAGGCAGCCGCGCAGCCGGGCGATGAAGTCGCCTACCGGGTCTTCGGGCACATGCGCCAGGATCGCGGCGCGCGCGCGCGCGCCGATGGATTCCCACTCGCCGCGGCGCTGCCAGGCTCGTTCCAGAGCCTCATCCAACCCGGCGACGCTGGTCTCTGTCGAAAGGAACCCGGTTTCGCCGTCGACCACGACTTCGCGGTGCGCACCCACGTCGGTCAGGATCGGCACCCGCGCGCACATCATTGCCCCGACCAGGACGATCGGCAGTCCTTCCATGTAGGAAGCCATCAGGATGGCGTGGTTCTCGCGCCAGATGTCGACGACATCGGGTACGCGCGGGACGAACCGGACGCGCGCGTCGAGACCGGACTCGCGCGCCTGGCGCTGCAGGTCTGCGCCGTCCGGCCCATCGCCGTAGAAGCTGACCAGCAGGTCGCGCTCGCGCCACTTGGGCTGGGCGAGCAGCTCGATCACGAGGTGCTGGCCCTTGTGGATCTTCAGCAGGCGGGCCGGCACCGCGATGCGCACGCCGGCATCCAGGGAAGGGAACGGCAGTTGCAGCGAACGGTCGAAATGGAATGGGTTGAAGTGGACCTCGGCGTTGGCGATGGTCGTGCCGAGGCGTTCCTGCATGAGTCGGTGGTTGTTCCAGCAGGTGAAGAAGGTTCGCTGCGCCGCTGCATAGCCGCGCCGCACGGCGGGCAGACGGTCGTGCCGGAGCGGCCAGACCGCGACCGATTTGGTCAGCTGGTTCACCACCACGAAGGGTACCGACGCGCGCTCGCACGCGTCGAACCAGTCGGTGCCTTCGTCCTGGTCGCCGGTCGAGACCACCAGCAGGTCGGGACGGAAGGCCAGCACGGGCGCGAACCCGTCCTCGCGGAAGTAGGTGCGGATGCCGAGTCGCCGGAAGTCGGCGAGGAACGGCGGCTCCGGTTCCCAGCGTTTCATCACCGCGACCACGTCGTGCCCTTCCGCGGCCAGGCGCTGGGCCGTCTCGACCCACAGCACCTCGCTGCCGCCGTTGAACGAGCCGTTATTGGTGGTCACCAGCGCGAAGCGAAGCCGGCCCGCGATCCGCTCGCGCGCGTCGCGTTCGAACGCGCGATAGCTGTCGGTGAGCGAATTGCGCTTCACGCCTTCGATGCGGTAGTCGCTGTCGATGAAGCGGGCGAAGTCCGCCAGCTGCCGGGCGTGCACGGGGAAGGCCTCGACCAGATAGCGCTTGATCTCGATCAGTTCCTGCAGGTAGGCAGGTTCCCGTCCGCGCGAGCGCGTCACGCTGGCGCTGTGGCGCCGGAACCCGTTCAGGGCTTCCGCCACGAAGGCGACCGAGCCGCCGCGCAGCAGGCGGCAGTAGAGGTACCAGTCGCCGCAGTATCGGAAGCGATCGAGGCCATCGAGCGCGCCCGACAGCGCGGCGCGCGAGAACACGCAGGCGCTCACGTTCGGTATGGTGTTGCGGTAGGCCAGGGCGTCGAGGACCTCCCGCGTTCCGACCTCCACGTAATCCTTCGACCAGCGCTCCGGATCGACCCCATCGGTATGGGCGCGCATGTCGGGCCGCGTCGTGTTGCCCTGCTCGTCGAGTACGCGCGACTGGGCGAAGGCCAGGATCACGTCCGGCTGCCGGAATCGCTCGGCCAGTCGTTCGAGGAAGCGCGGCTCGGCGACATCGTCGGCCTCGGCGATCCAGACCAGCTCGCCGCTCGCCTCGCGCGCGCCGCGCGCCCACTGGCGGTAGACGCCCTGGTTGGCGTCGTTGGCGAGGATCCGGAAGGGCAGGCCCGAGGCGTCGAGGAGGCGGCGGGCGACCGCCAGACTGTCATCGCTGGAACAGTCGTCCAGGAAGACGATCTCGTGCGGCCGCAGGGTCTGGGCGGCGATGCTGGCGATGCGCTCGGGCAGGAAGCGCGCGTAATTGAAGTTCGGAATCACGACGCTGACGCGCGGCGCCGCCCGTTCCCCGGCGTCCTCGCGCGCGGCGTTTCCGCTCGCACCGTCCCGAACCTCCGGCGGGACCCGGGCGTTCCCCAGGATGCCCCGATAGGCGCTGCACAGCGCCCTGGCGTAGGCGTCCGGGGCGTACAGTCGCACCGCACGCTCGCGCGCGGCATCGCCCATGCGGCGCAGGAGCGCGCGGTCGTGGGCGAACTCGGAGAGGGCGGCAACGACTCCTGCGACATCGCCGAACGGAACGAGCCGGCCACTGCGGCCGTCCTCGATCAGTTCGCCCACCGCACCCCAGTCGTAAGCCACGACCGCGCGGCGCGCGGCCATCGCCTCGGCCACGGTCCGGCCGAACGACTCCTGGAAGTGGGAAAGATTGAGCACCACCTGCAGGCCTGCGAGCGCCTGCGCCGGCTCGTCCACATAGCCCTCCGCACGCAGTGTCCCGGCCGCGACCAGGTCCGCGTGCCGCTTCAGCAGCTGGGTCACATGCGCGTTGACCGGACCGAACAGTCGGAAATCCAAGGGCAGCTGGCGGCGCGCCGACTCGGCGGCGATCCGGGCGAAGTCCTCGATTCCCTTCTTCGGCAGGTTGCTGCTCAGCATGCCCACCGCGAGGCGCGGCGGATCAACGCACGAGGGCAGATCGAGGCACTCGGGGTCGACGCAGTTCGGCACGATCCAGGTCCGCCCCGGCGCATCGAAGCAACGCGCGGTGGCGGCCGAATTGGCGATGATCGCATCGGCGTCGCCGATCACGCGCCGCACGATCCGATCGGGTGGCTGCCCGATGATGCGGCAAAGATCGGGATCGTGATGCACCAGCTCGCGGGCATGGACCACGCCCGGCACCCCGCAGGCCCGGGCAGCCGCCAGCGGCTCGGCCAGCATGATGGTGTTGGCATGGACGGCATCCAGCCGGTGGTGGCGGACCAGCTCCGCCAGGGCGCGCACCGCCGACTCCTGCGGCGGCCTGTCGGGCGACCACCAGGCGTAGGGCACTTCGACCACGTCGAGGCAATGCGCGCGGAGCGAATCCAGGTAATCGGGATGGCCCTTGCCGGGAATCGCCACGACCACGTCGAAGCCGATGCGGTCGAGTCCTTGCACGATGTCGAGGAAGCTGCGCTCACCACCGTAGAGCCGCGCTGGCGCGCTGTGCGCGCAGACCAGCACCCCCGGCACGCCAGGGCGCCGCGCGCGACGCAGCGCCTCGCGGTGTCGTGATGTCGACGCGGCGCTGTCGACCTTCGCCGGGCGGGCCGGCTCCGGCCGGTGGTCCGCTCGGATCTTCCTGGCTTCGCGCTGCCCGAAAAGCAGGTAGTGCACGAGCGGATCGAGCCCCGCCCGCACCACGTCGGGGTGGTAGCGGCGATAGAAGGCCGCGTCGAATCCGGCGCTCGGCTGGCGCTCCAGCAGGCTTCCGACGCGCAGGTAGTGTTCAGCCGGGTCCAGTCCCGTGGCGGCCACGTCCGGGTAGCGCTGGCAGTACCACCGCGAATCAAACAGCGCCGACGCCCGCAGCATCGACAACGCCGATTCGAGCGTGGCCGGACCCAGCCAGGCGAGTCTCATCATTCCGGCGCCCCGGTCGCGCGGCCCTCGCTGCGGCCATGTCGCAGGTAGTGGAGCAGCGGATTCATGCCCGACTCGGCGACGTCCGGATTGGCCCGCAGGTAGCCGCGGGTACTGAACGCAGGGCCCGGGTCGCGCAGTTCGCGCGCGCCGTGCGTGAGGTAGTGCTGGATCGGCGGTATCCCGACCGCCGCGACGTCGGAATAGGTGCGCCGATACCAGTCGGAATCGAACAGGCCAGAGCGCGCAACCTCTCGCGAATCGCGCAACAGCCGCCACCCACCGCCGCGCAGCCAGGCGGCGATGTGGGCGGACCAGCGCAGCGGCGCGGTGAGGCGCCAGGAGAGCGAACGCTGGACCGCATCCAGTCGCTGGCGCATCGCATCGGATGCCCGCTTTCCGACGCGCAATTCGGCACGAAGCGCGTCCCGCGACCGCAGCGCCTCTTCGCCGGCCCGCTGCGCGGCGTGCAGGGCGGACTGCGACGCCAGCAGCAGCTGCGACAGCTTGCCGATCTCGCGCGAACGCTCGGCCAGGTCGCGCTCCCAGGACCGGCTTGCCTCCAGCAGACGCTGGATCAGTTGCTGACTTCCCTTTGCCTCCGTCGCCAACGCATCGAAGCGCTGCTGCATCGAGCGATCGCCCGTCTCGATGCGCCCGACCAGACGTTCGATGCGCTCACGCAGCTCGCGCGCGGCCGACTCGCCCTGATCGCCGAAGCCCTCGAGCCCGAGCCTCAGCCGTGCTTCCGCGTTTCCGAGTTCAAGAATGAAACGCTGCTCGCGTTCGTCCAGGTCGGTGAGCAGCCTCACCTCGCCCTGCGCGAGTGCGGAGCCCAGCGATTCGCGCGCTTCCGCCAGGCCTTGCAGCACGTGCTCGCGCCCGTCGCGGACGACGTCCGCGCCCAGCTTGGCGAGGTGGCGACCGAATCCGTCGGGAAGCTTGTTCTCAAGCAGATCGAGGAGCTTGCTGAGCGCGACGACGCGGGCCTGGCGATCGGCCAGCAGGTCCTTGGTCGACTGCAGCTCGCGCTCGCGCTGCGAGCTGGCGGCCTGCAGCCTGCGCGCCGCGCGGTCCGATTCGGTGGCGAACTGCAGCAGGGGGCCGAGGCGCCCCATCTCGTCCTCATGCCGTCGGCAGAGGGACTCGATGCCGCCGTCCAGGCCGCCTCCGGGATCGCTGGCGGAGCGGGCCAGCGCGGCAAACAACTCGGCGGCGGCAGCCGGTAGCGCAGGATCGAGTCCCAGGTCGGCTTCGGCGTAACGCGCGTGCTCGAGTTGCCGATCGAGGAATCCGGACAGGTAATCGCGGAGTGCGTCGGACGACGGATCGAACGGCAGCTCGAGCAAGCGGGCAAGCCGCTGCAATTCCGCCAGCGGCTCGGCGAGCAGGCGCTCGAAGGAAACCACCGCCCGGCGCGCGGCGGCATGCGCTGCTCCGGTGCCGGGGTTCGATGTATCGAGCACCATGCCCGCCGTGTGCTGCAGCCAGAGGAGGTGCGATTTGATGGCCGCAAAGCCGTCGCGCCGCTGCAGGGACTGGGCCGTGCTGATCGGGTTACGCAGGCAGAGCACGAAGTCGACGCGCGCGTCCAGGCGTTCGAGGGCACCCGACCAGAACGGCAGGAGCCGGGACAGGCGCGGATCCTTGATCGCGAATACCGGCCAGGTATCCAGGCGGCTGCGGACGAGGTCGAGCGCGCGCAGGCGCAGGTCGCCGAACTCGGGGCCTGCCAGTCGCGCGCGGTCGATGGGTGCGGTCGAATCCCAGGCGAGGCCCAGGCGATCCAGCACCGCATCGCTCAGTGCGACCACCTCACGGTCCTCCCAGAACCCCCGCTCATTGTTCTCCGCCACCGGGGGCAGGAGGTTCGAGCCGAGATCGGCGCCCAGTGCCGCAAGACCACGCGCGATGGCGCTGGTGCCCGAGCGGTGCATGCCCAGGACGATGATCAAGCGCCGCTGCGTTTGCTGCGTGGTCATGGCGAGACTGTGTCGGTCGAGATCAGGATGAGGCCCGCAGCGCTCCGCGGATTGCGGCTCCGGCCGTGCCGCGGGGAGACGCCCATCGGGTGTTGCGAGGAGGCAGGCTGCAGGCTGCGGCAAGGCCCTGCGCGCGCCGCGAATGATGCGACTGCCACCCGCGAATGCCAAGCCATTCGTGCCCCGGGCCAGGCGGACACGGCGGCCCCCACGGGCCGTGGTTCACAGGACGGTCCGGCTTCATTCGGAATCCATCAGCGGGCGCAGATAGGTTTCCAGCGCCGGCGCCAGCGTCCTGACATAGGTTGCGGTCAGATGGTTGGGATCCCGATAGACCAGCACATCGCCCACCACCGGCCGACACTTGTCGACGTGGCAAATGTGATCTGAAAGGTCGACCAGGACCACGGCGGCATTCAGTCCCGCTGCCTGCAGCACCGGGTCCGGATAGCTGAAGGCCTCGTTGCGGTCGAGCGCGCAGGCCTCGTAATCACCGCCCTCGCGTGCCATGCAGTCGACCACGTCGAAGCCGATCCTCGGCGTATCACGCATGGCCACGATGGTCGTGCCCGACGCCTGCAGGGAGGACCAGGACGCGACCAGTCCCCGCGCGAACCGCGCCGCGCTGTCGGGCCGACCTTTCGAACCCACCACGAGATGGCCCACGTACTGGGACGTGACCAGCACCTCGGGCGGCTCCGCGCGGAGTTCTTCGAGCAGGCGGCGGTTCCATTCGGAACATGCCTCGTAGGGCTTGCCACGCAGGTACGTGGTTTCCGGCGCGAACGGGCATCCGGACTTGGTGTAGGCGTGCAGGCGCCAGCCATGACGCTCCGCAAGGATCGCCAGCGCAGGAATCCACTGCGCCGCGTGCGAGTCTCCGGCAACCGCGAGGATCCGGGTCGAACCCGGCGCTCCCAACTCGCAGCGCACCGGCTCGGTCTTGGTCTCGTTGCCGTGGCAGCCGAGGCGGTAGACCTCGGCGATGTCCCCGCGCGCGGCCGTGAGCGGCGGTGCGAAGCCGCGACCCTCGTCGCGCAGGAGCGGGGCAGCACCGATGGCCAGCGCGCCCGCCGGCCCGGTCCCGGCCGAGTCGAGCGCCGCCAGGGCCGTCGCTGCGCTGCGCTCGGCCGCCATCTGGAGCGCGACGCCGGCCAGCACGGACAGCGCCATGCAGGCTGCGACCAGCAGCCAGGTCCGGCGCGCCCCCGCCCCGTTGCCGACGGCGGGATGCCGGAACCTGTCCTCCACGAATCGCTTGCTCAGGTCGGACAGCGCGATTGCCAGTGCGAACAGCGCCAGAAGCCACGCCCCGGCATCGGCCGAACGCTCCGTTCCGGCCAGGACCAGCAGCGGCCAGTGCCACAGGTAGAACGAGTAGGAGATGCCACCGAGGTACACCAGGGGCCCGGCCTGCATCCAACGTCCGAGTCCGCCAGGCCCTCCGTTCATGCCGGCCAGGATCACGGCGGCAGCCCCCAGCACGGGCAGGAGCGCGGCAACGCCGGGAAAACGCGTCTGGTCGCTGTAGATGAGCGCAGCCAGAAGAATGGCAGCCAGACCCGCCGGGGCCAGTACCAAGCGAATCCAGCGCGGTGGGGTGACTCGATGCCAGAAGGCAAGCATGCCGCCTGCCCCGAGCTCCCAGGCCCGTGTCGTGCTCACGAAGTAGGCGACGCTGGGATCCTGCAGGGTATGCCACACCGACCAGGCGAGGGACGCCAGGGTGAAAACCAGCATCACGCCCAGCAGCGCCAACCTGCGTGCCGAACGCGTCGCCCACAGCGCCACCAGCGCGAGCAGGGCCGGCCAGACGAAGTAGAACTGCTCCTCGACGCTGAGGGACCAGAAATGCTGCAGCGGACTCGGGTTGCTGCCCGCGCCCAGGTAGTCCACGGCTGCGGCCGCCAGCCACCAGTTCTGCACGTAAAGGGTGCTGGCGATCGTTTCCGCTCCGATCCTGTTCCAGTCGCTCGCCGGCAGCAGCCAGAAGGTGCAGAGCGCGGTGAGCACGAGCACCAGCGAGGCGGCCGGCAGCAGGCGCCGCATCCGGCGCTGGTAGAACCGTCCGAGATCGACGCGTCCGCTGCGCTCCACCTCGAGCAGGAGCAGTCGGGTGATCAGGAACCCCGACAGCAGGAAGAACACGTCCACGCCGACGTAGCCGCCCGGAAGCAGGCCGGGCCAGTAGTGGTAGACCACCACCAGCAGAACGGCGACGCCGCGCAGACCCTGGATGTCGCTGCGCAGCGCCTCCCGCGCATCGGTCGGTGCACTGCTCCGGGCGTCCGCGCCCGCTGCCTGAAGCCCCGCGACCACGCGCCTAGAGCCCGGCTCGGGCGCGGATCGGTGAAACCGGCCTAACGCTCACGCCAGCGCCCGCTCCAGCTCGGCCTTCAGGTCGCCCACGTCCTCCACCCCCACCGACAGCCGCACCAGGTTGTCGGCGATGCCGAGCGCGGCGCGGCGCTCGGGCGGGACCGAGGCGTGGGTCATGATGGCCGGGTGGTTGACTAGGCTCTCGACGCCGCCGAGCGATTCGGCCAGGGCGAAGAGCTTGCAGCGCTCGAGCATGCGGCGCGCGGCGTCCAGGCCGCCCTTGACGTAGATGGTGACGATGCCGCCGAAGCCGGACATCTGGCGCGTGGCCAGCTCGTGCTGCGGGTGCGAGGCCAGGCCCGGGTAGATGACCTTCTCGATCGCCGGATGCGTCTCCAGCCACTGCGCCAGCGCCATCGCGTTCTCGCAGTGGGCGCGCATGCGCAGGTGCAGGGTCTTGAGGCCACGCAGGGCGAGGAAGCTGTCGAACGGGCCCTGCACGCCGCCGACGGCGTTCTGCAGGAAGGTCATCTGCTCGGCCAGTTCCGGCTCGTCGCCCACCACCACCATGCCGCCGACCATGTCCGAATGCCCGTTGAGGTACTTGGTGGCCGAGTGCATGACGAGGTGCGCGCCCAGTTCCAGCGGGCGCTGCAGCATGGGCGTGGCGAAGGTGTTGTCGACCACCACGATCAGGCCGCGGCGACGCGCGATCGCGCTGATCGCGGCGATGTCGACCAGTTTGAGCAACGGGTTGGTCGGGGTCTCGATCCAGACCAGCCGGGTGTTCGGGCGGATCGCGGCCTCGAAGGCGGCCGCATCGGTCAGGTCGACCCAGGAGAAATCCAGCCCGGCGCTGCGACGGCGCACGCGCTCGAACAGGCGGTAGGTGCCGCCGTAGACGTCGTCCATCGCGATGACGTGGCTGCCGGCATCGAGCATCTCCAGGATGGTCGAGGTGCCGGCCAGGCCGGAGGCGAAGGCGTAGCCGCGCGTGCCGCCCTCCAGCGCCGCCACGCAGCGCTCATAGGCGAAGCGCGTGGGGTTGTGGCTGCGCGAGTACTCGAAGCCCTGGTGCACGCCGGGGCTGCTCTGCACGTAGGTGCTGGTGGCGTAGATCGGCGTCATCACCGCGCCGGTGGAGGGATCGGGCTCCTGGCCGGCGTGGATGGCGAGGGTGGCGAGCGAATGGCTGGGATCCGGACTCATGAAATTCCAAGATAGTTGCGGATGTGTTTCGCCAGCGCTTCGTCGATCTCGCGGTGGCGCGGGATGGGCTGCTTTCGGCCAGTCGCCGGGTTGGGTAGATGTCATGTCGACCGCCATGACGAACAAGGACGCAGCCGGCCGCCAGCAGCAGCCGGACCAGGTCTTCTCGCTTCAAAGGGCGATGTCCTTGATCGCGTGATCCGGGGGGACCTCGTCCAACAGCATTTCGCGATAGGCATCGCGGAGGTTCTCCTCCAGCTCCTCGATGCTCTCGCCCTGACTCATGATCTCGGGATGGTCGACCAGCTTGCCAAGCCAGTGCTGCTCACCCGTCCAGTAGACCATTCGCAGTTGCACGTTCATCAGAATGTCCCGCGGCCCAGCCGCGCGATTCTACCCGAAAGGCAGGCGCGGCCGACCCCACGGGCCGACCCGGCCTCAGTACTCCACCTTCGGCAGGCGCGCCACCAGCGCGTCCCAGGCGATCCCGACGCCGTCCAGCACGCCGACCGGGGTGCTTCCGCCCAGCTCCTGGATCTCCGGCTTGCCGTAGCCCTCGGCGCCCAGGGTGTAGATGGTCAACACCCGATCGGTGGGATGCACCAGCCAGAACTCGCGTACGCCGGCGCGCTCGTAGATGCGGCGCTTGAGCACCTGGTCGTGCCCGGCGGTGCTCGGCGACATCACCTCGACGACCAGATCCGGCGCGCCGCGGATGCCGCGGCGGTCGATCTTGGCCGGATCGCAGACCACCATCACATCGGGCTGGACCACGGTGTCGGTGCCCTCGTCGCTCTGACCAGGCTTGGGCAGACGCACGTCGAAGGGGGCGACGAAGGCGCGGCAGGGCTTGCCCTGCAGGGCGTTTCCGAGCTGCCGAAACACTTCGCCAACGATGTCCTGGTGCGCCAGGTCGGGGCCCGCCATGAGGTAGGCCACGCCATCGACCAGTTCGTAGCGCACCGATTCCGGCCAGCCCAGATAGTCGGCGTAGGTGTGGTGCTGCTGGTCGCGCTGCGGCAAGGACATGGCGGTGCTCCGGCGTGTCCGGCCCATGATACCCGCACACTGAGTTACCGCTGTCTGGAGCGCGGCCTGGGGCACCTGCGACCTGCCTGCCCGTGGGTCGTTGGCGGTCGCCGCCAGGGGCGGCCTCCATCCAGCATGACCCAACGCCCGTTTCTGTAGGGGCCTGGAACCGGAGCGCAGGCCGTTGCGTGCCGCTGATGCGGTTCATGCCAACCGCGCGCTTCACCTGCTCCTCCCCTTGCTCGCGAAGCGAGCAGGGGTAGGTTGGGAGGGGGTGCTTCGATCCCGCGAAAGCACCCCACCCCAACCCCTTCGCCGTCGGCGAAAGGGAGGGAGAGGCAACCGGCGCCGCGGCGGCGACGCTGAGCGCTCGTCCCGCATCAGCGCTGCGCGCTGATGCCGGAGCCACGCGTCTGCAGCGATTGCGTGCGGC
>JANJTY010000500.1 GCA_024710865.1 Lysobacteraceae bacterium
CGTTCGGCAACGGCATGGGCGGCGTGCTGTTCACCGCTGGCGCGTTCGCCAACACGGTGGACGACAACGTCATCCACGCCAACGGCAGCGCCGGCGTGCGCGTGGCCTCGGCCGCCGGCCAGGGCAACCGGATCGAGCGCAACAGCTTCCGCGGCAATGTCGGTCTCGCCATCGACCTGCTCGAGGACGGCATCACGCCGAACGACGGGAACGACGAGGACGAAGGACCGAACCGGCTGCAGAACTTCGCCGAGATCACCGGCGTCAGCGGCGGCCTGGGCTCGATCGAGGTGAGCTACGCCGTGGACACCCTGCCGGCGCGCGGCGACTACCCACTGACGGTCGACTTCTATGTCAACGGCGACACCACGCGCGAGGGTGAGTTCGTGCACCGCGACACCTACGGCGTGGCGCCCGCCACCGTCCGCACCATCAGTTTCGACCCGACCCGCTCGAACGGAACCGTCATGGCGATGGTGACGGACGTGTCGGGCAACAGTTCGGAGCTGGGAGCCCCGGTGTTCTTCGCCTCGCTCCCCCTGCCCATGGCCGTCTTCCGCGACGGCTTCGAGGACTGAGCCGGGGAAGGACGCACAGCGTCGCCGCCGGTACAGGCGCACCCCGCGGGCGCCTGCCCGGCGGCGGCCTGGTTCAATCCTCGAAATCCGACCCGAAGACCTGCGGGTGCAGCGGGTTGCGCGCGTAGAACACGTCCCAGTAGCCGTTGGTGTCGTTCGTCACCAGGTTGGTCGCGGTCGAGACCCAGACGATGCCGGTGCCGTCGGCACTGATGCGCGGCTGGATGTGGTTGCCGCTGCCGCCGTCGCTGACCCGCTGGCTGACGCGCGCGATCTGGGCCGTGACCAGGTCGATCACGTAGATGCCGCTGCTGGTGTCCTCGTCCAGCAGCAGGTCGTCGGTGGAGGCGAAGACGAGGTACTGGCCGGTGGCGGAAAGGTCGGGCTCATCGTTGAAGCCTTCCCGCGCGAGTGAGGGATCGGTCGGCAGGCTCACGGCCACGGTCTGGTCCGTGCCCGGCACGCGCAGGTAGAGCGTGCTTTCGGAGAACTCCCCGGGGTCAGGCAGCGAATCGGCGTTGCTGGAAAAGGCCAGCAGGCTGCCGTCCCAGTTGATCGCGCCGACCTCGCCGCTGATGGCGTTGGCCTCCACGCCGCCGGGACCGACGCTGATGCGCTCGGTCTGGCTGCCATCGATCAGGCTTACGAAGATGTCGCGCGTGCCGTTGCCGTCGTTCGCCACCAGGTTGGTGGCCTCGGAGGCATACAGCACGAGGCTGCCGTCTCCGGAGAGGCGCGGCGTGTAGCTGCCGCCGTCAGTCTGCGCGCCGCCCAGACCGCGCGTGGCGCGCGTGGTGATGCCGGTGTCGAGCTGGCGCACGTAGATGTCGCCACGGCCGTTGTCGTCGGTGGGGTCGAGCCTGTCGCCGGTGCCGAAGGCGACGCGGCTTCCGAGCAGGTCCATGGAGGGGCTGGTGCAGGTCGTGCCCAGGCTGCCATCGCTGGCGCGGTTGACCAGGCTGAGCGCGCCGCTGCGGCGCTCGTACAGGTAGCAGCCCTGGTAGGGTGCGCCGGGCAGCAGCGCCGCGTAGGAGGCGAACACGATGCGTCCGGCGTCGAAGGACATGGCCGAGATGTCGCTGAAGCTGGCGCCCTCGGCGCCCTGCGGCGTGACGCTGATGCGGATCGTCTCGCCGGTCCAGCGGTCGCGCAGGAAGATGTCGGCCCAGCCGTTGGTGTCGTTCGCCACCAGGGTGCTGGCATCGCTCTGGAAGCTCACGAAGCGGCCATTGGCCGAGATGGCCGGGTAGCGGCTCTGCTGGTTGCCCTGTGCGCCGGCGCTGGAGACGCTGACCAGCTCGACCGCGGCCGCGGTGCCACACAGGGCCAGGGCAAGCGCCACGCCGAACGTGGCACGCGAAGCGGAGTGAAGCGGCGAGGAACGGCGGATCGACATGGGAGTATCCCGACTCAAGGAAGGGGGCGGCGCCAGCTGGACCACGCCAGCACCGCTTGCCATCCTGCTACGCAGGACGGCGGCGGAAACCTCAACCCCGCGCGCGTGGCGGTACGCACGTTCACGGTACTGCCTCCGCGGCCGCCAGGCCCAGCCGCACCGCCAGGGCCTCGGCCGGAGCGCGGGCGACCTCGCCCGGAAGCAGCGAAGCGCGCAGGATCGGCAGCGCCTGGCCAAGCTGGTCGCGAGCCTCGCGCTCGCGCCCGGACTCCAGATCCAGCGCGGCCAGCTCCGCGCGTGCGATGGCCAGTTCGATGGGGCGCACCTTCGCCGCTTCGAGCCGGGCGATGGCCTCGCGTTGCGCACGCCCGGCGGCCTCCAGATCGCCGAGCAGGCGGGCAAAGGCAGCTTCGGCGCGCAGCATGTGGGCGAACAGCGGGTGCGCGTCGGGCAGCAGCGCCGCGAAGCGGCGGCGTGCGTCGGCCAGGCCTTCGCGTCCGCTGATCGCATCGCGCGCCTGGCGCGCCAGCACCACCTGCTGCCAACGCAGCAGGGCGACCTCGGCCGAGTCCTTGCCTTCCAGCCGCTGCGCCCGCAGCAGCAGATCCGCCAGGCGTTCGCGCGCGCGCGCGTGCTGTCCGGCCAGGGCCAGGCAGCGCGCGAGGCCACGCTCGATGCGCCGCCGCGCGGCGTCGTCGGACGCCACACCGGCGGCATCCAGACGCGTCAGTGCCTGTTCGAAATGCGCCAGCGCCTGGGCGTAGTCGCCGGCGTTCTCCATCACGGCGGCGATGTTGGCGAGCCCGATCGCGCGATCGCGCGGGGTGTCGCGCGCCTCGCTGGCGAAGGCGTCGGCCTGCTCGAAGGCCTCCAGCGCCTCGCGGTAGCGGCCCAGGTCGTTCAGCACGAGGCCGAGGTTGTTGTGCAGCAGGCCCATGCGCGAGCCGCGCTCGCCGACGCTGCGACGCTGCAGGGCGATTGCCTCGCGCAGGCTGACTTCGGCCGCGGCGGCATCGCCCGCGTTGAGCTGCACCGAGGCGCGCAGCTTGAGCAGGTTGACACGGTTGGGGGATTCCGGCGCCAGATGCGCCGCGGCGAAATCCAGACCCTGGTCCGACAGCGCCAGCGCGCGGGCGTGTTCGCCCAGCTCGTCCAGCATGCTGCCCAGCGCCTGGTAGGCATTCGCGATCGCATCGACCGGCAGCGGTTGCAGGCGGGGCCCGAGGCGAAGGACTTCGCTCCACAGGCGGTCGGCCTCGGCGTGCTCGCCGAGGCGATAGTGGGCGAAGGCGAGCTGGTCGAGCGAATGCAGCCGCTGCAGCGGATCGCCCGGGGCGAAGCGCTGGCGCAGGGCCTCGGCCCGACGCGCCGCCGCCAGGCTGTCGCCGCCGCGCTCCAGCATGCCCAGCACCGAGGCGTGCACATCGTGTTCGGCGGCCAGCACGAGGGCTTCCGCCGCCTGCTGCGGCTGCACGCCGTCCAGGCCGGCGGCGAGCAGGGGCTCGGCCAGGCCCGGTTCGCCCAGCGAGTGGTAGAGGCGCCCCAGCAGGCGCTGCATCGGCTGGCGCAGGCCGGGCTCCAGCGCGGTACGTCGATCCAGCTCAGCGCGCGCCGCGTCGACCAGATCGCGCACCCGCACGTCCGCGCTGAGACTGCGCTCGGGCACGGCGGCGGCGAAGGCCGCGCTGAGGAAGTCCACCGCCGCGCGCGCGGTGGCCGCATCGCGCTCGGCGCCCTGCAGCGCCGCCAGGGCGCGCTGCTCGGCGCGGCTGGCGCGATCGCGTTCGACCGCCAGCTGCCAGACGAACCCCGCGGCGAGGACCGCCGCCAGCAGGCCGAGCGCCACACCGAACCGGTGGCGCACGAGGAACTTGCGCAGACGGTAAGCCCGCGTATCGGGCCGCACGCGCAGCGGACGGCCGGCGCGGTAGCGGGCGAGATCGTCGCGCAGCGCCTCCACCGTGGCGTAGCGCCGACCCGGCTCCGCCGCGGTGGCGCACTCGATCAGACCGCGCAGTTCGGCATCCAGCGCCAGCGTCTCGAACCCGACCGGCAGGCCTGGGCGTTCGCCTGGCCCGCGTTCGCCGCTCAGCAGCTCGCGCAGCATGACGCCCAGCCCGAACACGTCGGTGGCGGTGGTGATGGCCTCACCACGCTGTTGCTCGGGACTGGCATAGCCCGGCGTCCAGACCCGGGTGGAGGTCTGGCGCGGATCGGAAGCTGCGCTCACGTCCACCAGCTTGGCCACGCCGAAATCGAGCAGGCGCGGCTCACCGTCGGGGCGCACCAGTACGTTGCCGGGCTTGAGGTCGCGGTGGATGACCAGGCGCTGATGCGCGTGCGCCACCGCGGCGGCGAGGCGATCGAACAGCGCGAGCCGCGCTTCGAGGCCCAGGCGGTTGCGCGCGACGTGCTCAAGCAGTGGCAGGCCCTCGACGAACTCCATGACCACGTAGGGCTGGCCATCGCGCGTTTCGCCCCCGTCCAGCAGGCGCGCGATGTTGGGGTGGTCCAGGCTGGCCAGGATCTGGCGCTCCTGGCGCAGGCGACGCTGGCCGTCCGCGGTGGGGAAGCCGCGGATCAGCTTGATCGCCGCCTGCTGGCGGAACGCGCCGTCGGCGCGCTCGGCCAGCAGCACCGTGCCCATGCCGCCGGCGCCCAGCTCGCGCAGCACGCGCCAGTCGCCGATGCGCGCTCCGGTGCCGACGGCGGCCGCGCCGGCCTCGACGGCCTCGGCGGCGAGCGCAGACGCAAGCGGGTCGTGCGCCTGCGCGTCGGCCGCCAGCAGCGCCTCCAGCTCGCGGCGAAGATCGGGTTCGAGTTCCGACAGCGCCGACGCGCGGGCCGCCGGCGCCTGCTCCACCAGGCGTTCGAACAGCTCGGCCAGGCGCGCGTGGCGCTCGCGCTTCACGCCGTCAGCGCCTGCTTCAGCCAGGCGCGCGCGAAGCGCAGGTCGCGGTCCACGGTGCCTTCCGAGATGCCCAGCGCCTGCGCGATCTCGACGCGCGCGAAGCCACCGAAATACACCAGCTCGACGATCCGCGCGCGGCGTGGATCCAGCTCCGCCAGCTCGCGCAAGGCCTCGTCCACGCGCAGCATGGCGGCCTCCTCCTCCGGCTGCGAGACGTGCTCGGCCGCGCTCAGCGGCAGCGCAGCCAGGCCACCGCCGCGCTTGTCGGCCAGGCGGCGGCGGGCGTGGTCGACCAGGATCTGACGCGTAGCCTGGGCCACGACATGGAAAAAGTGCTGGCGATCGCGCCAATCCGGCGTATCGCCGAGCAGGCGTAGCAGCGCTTCGTGCGCCAGTTCGGTCGGCGACAGCGTCGCCTCGCGCTGGCCACGCAGGGACTGCGCGGCGATGGCGCGCACGCGCGCGTAGACCAGGCCGAGCAGGTGCTCGCCGGCCGCGGCATCGCCGCCTTGCCAGGCCCGCATCAGACTGGTGAGTTCGCTCCGCTGGGCTGGGCTGGCCGGAGCAGCATGGCGTTCGGAATCGGGATCGGTTTGCACGGGTGCAGTGTATGTCGGACCGCCAACTGTCCGAGCGCCTTGTCCCTTTGACAGGCGAACGCGGGAAGGACTAGTCTCTCGATCTACAGCACTTGGTGTACGAAGACATGTTAGAGATTCCCATGCCCGCGTTCTCCCGCCGCTGCCTTCTCTCTGCGCTGCTGGTCGCGTCGTGCGCCTGGGCGCGGGCCGACAGCGTGCCGATCGAATCAGGCCTCAGCGGTGGCTGGTGGAATCCGAGCCGCAGCGGCGAGGGCTTCCAGATCGAGGTGCTGAGCGCGTCCTCCGCCGTGGCGATCTGGTACACCTATCCCGCCGTCGACGATCCACAGGAGGCCGAACAGCTCTGGATCGGTGGCCCGGGCCGGATCGAGGGAGACCGCATCGTGATCGACCCGGCGCTGGTCAGCCGCGGCCCCCGCTTCGGACCGGAGTACGAGCGAGAGGACCTGGTTCAGGAAGAGTGGGGACGTTTGAGCTTCACGTTCTCCGACTGCGACCACGGATCGGTCGACTACGCCGGACTGCCCGGCTACGGCAGCGGCCGTATCGTCCTGCAGCGCCTGACGGGCAATCCCCGCCTTCCCTGCGCCGAGGGCGAAGCGCCCGCAAACGGGCCGACACCCGATGAGCCGCCCGCGCCAGCGCCCCCCAGCCCCAGCGTGCCCGGCCTGAGTGGGACCTGGTACGACCCGGCCTACAGCGGGCAGGGCTGGTTCCTGCAGGAGATCGCCGAGGGCATGGTCGTCGTGATGTGGTTCTCCTACGACGGCCAAGGCCGCCCGGCGCATTTCCTGGCGATCGGAGAACTGCAGGGCCGCTCGCTCGTCGCGCGCGGCGTGCAGCGGGCGCGGGGCACTTTCTTTGGCGCCGACTTCGACCGTACCGATGTTGTGCGCGAGCACTGGGGCGATCTTCACATCGTGTTCGACAGTTGCGTGAGCGCAACCCTGAGCTGGCGTTCGCCGCTGGCCGAGTTCGGCAGCGGTCTACTTCTGCCGCGACGGCTGACGCGCTCCGAGTCCCTGCCCTGCGCCTTCCCCGCGCTTCGCGATCCGGGCGAAGCGCGCTGGCAGGCGTCCGGCGGCGCGCCCGCCTTGTCCGAAGTGCCCGCCGCAGTGCTCGACGGCGCGGTCTACGTCGCGGGAGGGTTCGGCGGAGATTCGGTCCAGACCTGGCGCTTCGACCCGACCACCGCGACCTGGACCCGGCGCGCCGACCTGCCCGCGCCCCGTCACCACGGCCACCTCGCCGCGCACGGAGGCCACCTGTACTTCTTCGGCGGCTTCATCACCCAGCCTGTGGTGGGCTTCGTGCCGCGGCCCCAAGCCTGGCGCTACGAACCGGGTGGGGACGCATGGTCTCCGATCGCGCCGCTGCCGGTCGGCAAGGGCGCCGGAACCGCAATCGCAGCTGGTGCATTCATTTACGTGGTGGGTGGACATCCACACACCGCGCTGCGCTACGAACCGGCACAGAACCGCTGGAGCGAATTGCACATCGAAGACGACGCGCCGCGCGACCACAGCGCCGCCGTGCTCTACCAAGACGAGATCTGGATCCTGGGTGGACGCGACCATGCAGACGGCATGGCACACAATCGGGTCGCGATCTTCAACCCCCTAACCGGCACCAGCCGCGAGGGTCCGCGCATGCGCCACGCGCGCAGCGGCTTCGGCGCAACGGTGTTCGATGGGCGGATTCTCGTGGCCGGCGGCGAAGACCTGCTGGGACCGAGCCTCACCGCCAGCGCCGAGCTGTACGACCCGGAAACGCGGGCGTGGCGCGAAATTGCCGCGCCACCCCATGCCGTGCATGGGGTGGCTGCAGCGGCATCTGACGGAAAGGCCTGGATGCTGCTCGGCTCGGTGGCGGCGGGCGGAATCTCGAACCCCGGCATCGTGCAGGCGTTCGGATATCCCCCCACTGCCACCGCAAGCGCGGATCAACCCGAGGCGCGCTGAGCGTCTCGCCCCAACTGTGCCGGGTCGATGCCCTCGAAGGCGCAGAGCTCCTTCAGGCCGTACTCCATCACGGCGCGGGCATGGCCGGTGACGCGGGCCAGGATGCGATGCATCTGGGCGTCCTTCTCGTTGCGGTTCTGGCAGTTGGCCGAGTAATCCTCGAACGCGTTCAGGGCCAGCACCAGGTCGGCGACCTGGTTGGGGCATTCGCAATCGACCACGCTGCGGATGTCCTGCAGCGCACTGAGCTGGATGTCGTTGTAGCGGCGCATCGGCGCCGGTCGCTCCAGGCGCAGCAGGCCGGCATCGGCCTGGGCCGTCGCCGGCGCGGCGGCGGCTGGGGTTCCGGTCAGGTGC
Organism: Lysobacteraceae bacterium; assembly: GCA_024710865.1. Lineage (GTDB taxonomy): Bacteria > Pseudomonadota > Gammaproteobacteria > Xanthomonadales > Xanthomonadaceae > JANJTY01. Next base: position 7,806 of record JANJTY010000500.1, read on the forward strand.
TTGACGATCAACCCGATCATGCTCGAACGCAAAGCGCGGGCGCTGACCGGCGCGCGCATCAGCTGCCGGTTCGGGCGGCGCAGGCTTTCCACCAGGTCCCATTTGGCGAAGGCATAGACGATCAGGGTCAACTCGGGCTTCAGCGCCTGCTCCAGTTCGGCGATGGCGCGGACGGGGTCGTCGCCCAGCAGGGCCAGGTCCGCGACGAGCGCATCGGCCTTGATGCCGCCGGCGGACGCGAGCAGTTCATCACGGCGATCGGTGGCGAGTACGATGTCCAGGTTTTTCTGGTCGGACTCCCCGGCCGTGCTGCGCAGGTAGGCGGGAAGGGTGGCGTGGTAGATCGCGAGCTTGACCATGGGAATCTCCGGACGTGAGGACTCGGTGGAGCGTGCGCGCCGCGCCGTGCAGCAGCGGTGAGCGGCGCGTGCAGACGAGGTCAAGCGGCGGTGGATTCCGCGACCGCCAGCGCAACCCTGTGTCGCGCTGGCGCGAACGCTGCGTTTGCGCCTGAATCAGGTCTCCAGCCAGGCGCGCAGACGCGCCGCGTCGAACGGCCAGTCCAGCTCTGCGCCATCGCCCTCGCGCCGCAGCACCGGGACGCGCAGACCGTAGCGCGCCAGCAAACCGGCATCGCTCTCGATCCAGACGCTCTCGAACGCCGCGACCCCGGCGCGCGCCAGCTCCAGCAGGGCGGCATCGCAAAGGTGGCAATCGTCTTTCTGGAACAAGGTCAGGCCCATGGCTCGGCTCCGGCAGGCTGCAGCGCCCAGAGTAACGGCGCGGGCTCGCGTCCGCAGGCGCATGTCAGGGGAATGCGCCACGGTCCGAATGATGGAGTGACGCAGGCTGCGTTCGATGGCCGGCGCCCCGCGCCGCTGCGGGCCTCGGTCACCGGCACGCAGGCCACCAACCCGGAGATACTCCCATGACCCGTCCCGCACTGATCCTGCTCCTCGCCGCGCTTGCGCCGACAGGCTCGGCTGCCGTGTTCACCGTCGGACCCGACGGTGTCCATGCCAGCCTGCAGTCGGCCCTAGGGGCCGCGTTGGGCGCCGGCGCCGGACCGCACCAGGTGCGAATCCAGTCCGGCACGCTGATTGGCGACACGATGCACGTGCAGCATGTCGACATCGAGATCGAGATCAGCGGCGGCTGGAACGCCGCCTTCGGCCTGCGCACCGAAGATCCCTCCCTTACCGTGCTGCAGGGCAGCGGGACCTCGCGCCCGCTGTCCCTGCTGGGCAGCCTGGGACAGGTGCGGGTCGAGAACCTGAGCCTGACCAATCCGGACGCGCAGGAGAACGTAGGCACCTGCCTGCTGGCCGATGCGTCCGGCACGCATTCCATCATCCTGCGCGACAGCGTGGTCCGACACTGCGAAGGCCGTGGCACGGGCTACTGCAGTGGCAATGGCATCTGGGCCCATGCGACGCAGGACGGGAGCATCGCGATCGTTGGAAACCGGGTGCACGACAACCGCTGCGAACCAGTCCGCGCCGACGCTTCGGTCCGCGTCTCCGGCCGCGGCACGGGCATCGGCGCCCAGACCGACCAGAACGGCGACCTGCTGATCCAGGACAACCTCATCGTCGACAACCTGGCGCGCAACCATGGCGAGCAGAGCGACGGCATCGGCATCAGCGTCATCAGTTACGGCGAGGGTCTGATCGAGCTGGTGGGCAACCGCATCCTGCGCAACCGCGTCATCGGTACCAGCGTGGGCGAGTTCACCCCGGTCAGTCTAGGTTGGGGCCTGACCCTGGTCGCGGGCGCGTTCGACAGCGGAGCGGAGGTCGTGGCGCGCGGAAACCTGGTGGCGGGAAACAGCTTCGAAGCCAACGTTCGCAGCGGATCGCAGGCTTACCTCCACAGCCTGGGCAGCGCCAGCATCGCGTTCGGCGACAGCGCCGTGCTCGACGGCAGCGGCGGGTTCTGGGCCCTGCTGGTGGCGACGGACGTGCCGACGGCACGGCTCGACCTGGTCAACCTCACCGTGGCCGGAAACGAGGGCGACGGCATCCGCGCCTTCACCGCCAACGGGCCGCTCACGCTCTCCAACAGCATCGCCAGCGGCAACCAGAACCCGGTCGACCTGCATCCCGCCGTGATCCAGACCCACAACCTGCTCGACGTGCCGGCCGGCTTCATCGATCCCGCCGCCGGCGACTACCGCCTGCGGGCGGACTCGCCCGCGCTGGATGCCGGTACCGCCTCGCCGCCCGGCGGGCTTGGCGCCATCGATGTCGAGGGTGGCCAACGCCTCGTGGGCGCTGCGGTGGACATCGGCGCCTTCGAGCGCGGTTCGACCACCGTGTTCGCCCATGGATTCGAAGCCGTGCCCTGAACCTGCGCCGGCGTACAGACGCCATCGGGGGGCAGCCGCATAGAATGGCGCCCTCTCCCCAGCGCGCCCGTCCATGGCCGTCTCCCTGTTCGACCTGTTCAAGATCGGCATCGGCCCGTCCTCGTCGCACACCGTCGGCCCGATGCGCGCCGCGGCGCGCTTCACCGAGCGCTGGCTGCGCGAGGCCGGGCGTCTCTCCGACGTCGCCCGCATACGCGTGGAACTGTACGGATCGCTCGCGCTCACCGGACGCGGCCACGGCACCGACAAGGCCGTGCTGATGGGGCTGGAGGGCCACTGGCCGGACGCCATCGATCCCGACCTCATCCCGGCCACGCTGGAGCGCATCCGCAAGGGCAAGCGCCTTCAGCTCGACGGCAGCCACGGCATCGGCTTCGACGAGAAGAAGGACCTCGTCTTCAACAAGCGCCAGAAGCTGCCCTTCCACAGCAACGGCATGCGCTTTTCCGCCTTCGACGCCGGCGACGCGCTGATCGCCACACGCGACTACTACTCGGTCGGCGGCGGTTTCGTGGTGAACCAGGACGAGGCCGCCGAGGACCGCATCGTGGCCGACACCACCGAGCTGCCGCACCCCTTCCACAGCGGCGACGAACTGCTGGCGCGCTGCGAGGCCACCGCCCTCAGCATCGCGCAGCTCATGTGGGAGAACGAGAAGGCCTGGCGCAGCGAGGACGCGATCCGCGCCGGCCTGCGCCAGCTCTGGCAGGCGATGCAGGACTGCCTCGCGCGCGGCCTGCGCGAGGACGGCACCCTGCCCGGCGGCCTCAACGTGCCGCGCCGCGCGCCCGCGCTTTACCGCGAGCTCAACATCCGCCCCGAAGCCGCCATGCGCGACCCGCTCACCGTGCTCGACTGGGTCAACCTCTACGCGCTCGCGGTGAACGAGGAGAACGCCGCCGGCGGCCGCGTCGTCACCGCGCCCACCAACGGCGCTGCCGGCATCATCCCGGCCGTGCTGCACTACTACGACCGCTTCTGCCCGAATGCGAACGAGCAGGGCGTGTTCGACTTCCTCCTCACCGCCGCGGCCATCGGCATCCTGTACAAGGAGAACGCCAGCATCTCCGGCGCCGAAGTCGGCTGCCAGGGTGAAGTCGGCGTGGCCTGCTCGATGGCCGCCGGTGGCCTCACCGCGGCGCTGGGCGGCAGCATCTTCCAGGTCGAGAATGCCGCCGAGATCGGCATGGAGCACAACCTCGGCCTGACCTGCGACCCCATTGCCGGCCTGGTGCAGATCCCCTGCATCGAGCGCAACGCCATGGGCGCGGTCAAGGCCATCAACGCCAGCCGCATGGCCCTGCGCGGCGACGGCAAGCACCGCGTCAGCCTCGACAAGGTGATCAAGACCATGCGCGACACCGGCCGCGACATGGCCGAGAAGTACAAGGAAACCAGCCGCGGCGGGCTGGCGGTGAACGTGATCGAGTGCTGAGGTTGAAACCTGGCTGAGGCCTGCGATGCCCATCCTGGACCTGGGCCCGCGCAACGCCTCGCTCCGCACCGTCAGCACCCAGGTCGGGGGGCACCCGGCGCCGACCGCACTGCCGTCGCGGAGAACCCGCGCACGAGCCTAGCAGGGTGTCGAGCAACACCCTGCTAGCGCGCGACGGGCATGTCCTGCCGGCCGCGCAAGCACGCACGGGATCGAGCGGCGTGAGCGAGTCCGGCGCATGTCCGGACTCGCGGGGTTGAGAACGTGCAGGCCAGCACTGCCTCGACAGCCTGCCAGGGCTCACGCGCAGGCGTGGTAAGACTTGATGCACGTGGATCGATCGGCGTCCGTCATTCGGACCGGGTAAACTCCGGATACGCCTCCATGCCGCACTCGTGCAGGTCGAGTCCCTCGTACTCCTCCTGCTCGCTCACGCGCAGGCCGAAGGCGAGTTTGACGACGAACCACACGGCCAGGCTGGTGCCGAACACCCAGGCGAAGATCGCGCCGGTGCCCAGCAGCTGGGTGAGCAGGCTGGCTTCGGGGTTGCTGAGGCAGACCGCGAGCAGGCCCCAGATTCCGACCACGCCGTGCACCGAGATCGCGCCGACCGGATCGTCGATGCGGAACACACGCTCCAGGGTCACGATGGAAGCGACGATGAGCAGGCCGCCGACGGCGCCGATGGCGGTGGCCAGCAGCGGCGTCGGGGTCAGCGGTTCAGCCGTGATCGCGACCAGGCCCGCGAGCGCGCCGTTCAGGGCCATGGTGAGGTCGGCCTTGCCGAACCACAGGCGCGCCAGCACCAGGGCCGCGACCACGCCGCCAGCGGCGGCCATGTTGGTGTTGACGAACACGCGCGCCACCGCGTTGGCCTCGCCCACGTCCGAAACCTTGAGCTCGGAGCCGCCGTTGAAGCCGAACCAGCCCAGCCAGAGGATGAAGGTGCCGAGCGTGGCCAGCGGCAGGTTGGAACCGGGGATCGCCCGCACCTCGCCCTTGGGTCCGAACTTGCCCTTGCGCGCGCCCAGCAGCAGCACGCCGGCCAGGGCCGCGGCGCCGCCGCAGAGGTGCACGATGCCGCTGCCGGCGAAGTCGAGGAAGCCGGCCTGGTCGAGCCAGCCGCCGCCCCACTTCCAGTAGCCCTGCACCGGGTAGATGAAGCCGGTCATGACGATGGCGAAGGCGAAGAAGCTCCACAGCTTCATGCGCTCGGCTACGCTGCCCGAGACGATCGACATCGCGGTCGCGACGAACACGACCTGGAAGAAGAAGTCGGACAGGTTCGAGTAGTAGGGCGCGTCCTCGGCGCCGGCGGCGGCCGCGGCGATCACCGCGGCGGCCTCGTTGTCGTCCGCGCCAAGCATGCCGAAGGCGGGGATGATGCCGCTGCCGTCGCCGTACATGATGCCGTAGCCGCACAGCATGTACATGATGCAGGCGATGGCGTAGAGCCCGACGTTCTTGGTCAGGATCTCGACCGTGTTCTTCGAGCGCACGAGCCCGGCCTCGAGCATCGAGAAGCCGGCGGCCATCCACATGACCAGGGCGCCGGAGATGAGGAAATAGAACGTATCGAGTGCGTACTTGAGTTCAACGACCTGCTCCATGAGCGGTCCTCCTGATGCGTTGGATTGGTGGAGAGCCCGTGCGCCACCCGCTGGCCGTTCGTGGTGAGGTGCGCGCATCGAGACCGCAGGTCGAGGGCGCGCGTCTCGAACCACCGCAGCACGTGGTTTGAGGCACCCTGGCGGTGGCGTTGCACGCGCCCGGATGGCTCCGCTCCACGAACGGTTTCGAGAGGGTCGGGTTCAAAGGGGCATTGCCGGGTCAGACCGCGTCGGCGCCGGTCTCG
>JANJTY010000505.1 GCA_024710865.1 Lysobacteraceae bacterium
GCCGCCATCCACGCCGAGCCGGCCGATGATGTGCAGGATCAGGTCCTTGGCCGACACGCCCGGCGCCAGCCGACCCGACAGGTTCACCGCCAGCGTCTTGGGCTTGCGCAGCAGCAGGCACTGCGTGGCCAGCACGTGCCCGACCTCGGTGCTGCCGATGCCGAAGGCCAGGGCCCCGAAGGCGCCGTGCGTGGCGGTGTGCGAGTCGCCGCAGACGATGGTCATGCCCGGCTGGGTCGCGCCCAGCTCCGGCCCCATCACGTGCACCACCCCGCGCGAGCCCGAGCCGAAGCCGTGCAGGCGGATGCCGAACTCAGCGCAGTTGGCCTCCAGTTGCGCGACCTGCCTGGCGGCCTGCGGATCGGCATAGGGCAGCGCGCCGTCCGCACCGGCCGGCAGGGTCGGCGTGCTGTGGTCGAGCGTGGCCAGGGTTCGCTCCGGACAGCGCACCCGCAGCCCGCGCCCGCGCAGCTCGTCGAAGGCCTGCGGCGAGGTCACCTCGTGCACCAGGTGCAGGTCGATGTAGAGCACCGCCGGCGCCTCCGCGCTGGCGGCGCGGACTTCGTGGGCGTGCCAGAGTTTGTCGATGAGGGTGTTCATGCCGGGATTCGGGATTGGGAATTCGGGATTCGTAGGAGCGGGGTGCCGAGATGCTGGGCGGTTGCGTGCGAATTGAGGCGCGGGGTCGACGCCGGCGACTGGAGCTTGCGGAGACTCGCTCTGGCGAATCCCGAATCCCCAATCCCGACCCTGCGCCCTAGGCCGCCGACAAGCTCTTGGCCTGGGCTGGTGCTTCGGGTGAAGGTGTCGCGGTGCCTGCTTCTGCGAATCCCGAATCCCGAATCCCGAATCCCGGCTGCACGTAGTGCAGCCAAGAACGCGTGTCCTCCGTCCTGCCATCGAACAGCCCGAAGAACCGCTCCTGCAGCCTCGCGGTGATCGGGCCGCAGGCGCCGTTGCCGATGACGATGGCGTCGACCGAGCGCACCGGGGTGATCTCGGCGGCGGTGCCGGTCATGAAGATCTCGTCGGCGATGTAGAGCATCTCGCGCGGCATGGCCTGTTCCTTCACCGTGAGGCCCATGTCGGCGGCGAGCTGGAAGACGGTGTCGCGGGTGATGCCGACCAGGATCGAGGCCGCGCCGGGCGGGGTGTAGAGCACGCCCTTCTTGACCAGGAACAGGTTCTCGCCGCTGCCCTCGGACAGCAGGCCGTCGTGCGAGAGCGCGATGCCTTCGCCGAAGCCCAGGCGGCGGGCCTCGTTCGCGATGAGCTGGCTGTTGAGGTAATTGCCGCCGGCCTTGGCCACGGTGGGGAAGGTGTTGGGCGCGGGGCGCGACCAGCTCGAGACGCAGGCGTCGATGCCGCGCTTCAAGCCTTCTTCGCCGAGGTAGGCGCCGAACTCGATCGCCGCAACCGCGACCTCGACCGGCGAGTCGGCCGGCTGGGCCAGGCCGAAGCTGCCCAGGCCGCGGAACACGATGGGGCGGAGGTAAGCCGAGCCGAGCCCGTTCTGTCCGACCACGTCGCGGCAGGCCTGGGTGATCGCCTCTGGGCTGAAGGGCATGGCGATGCCGTGGATCTTGGCCGAATCGAACAGGCGCTCGATGTGCTCGTCGAGGCGGAAGATGGCGGGTCCCTTTGGCGTGGCATAGCAGCGGATGCCCTCAAACACGGAGGAGCCGTAGTGGAGGGCGTGCGACATGACGTGCACGCTGGCCTCGTGCCAGGGACAGAGGCGGCCGTTGAACCAGATCAGGGCGGGGTGTTTCATCGTGGGGCTCCGGGGACGATTGAGGCTTTGGACTTTTGGCCCCTCTCCCTGTGGGAGAGGGGTGGGGGGAGAGGGTTCGATCAGGAAGCAGCGCTATGGCGAACCCGTACCCTCTCCCCTGCCCCTCTCCCATGGGGAGAGGGGTTCAGCCGCGGGACGTAGACGAGCCTCACGCCACCGCCTCCGCGCTCGGCTGCGCGATGCGTCGGCGTTCGGCGCGGTTGATGACTTCGATCAGGGCCAGGGCGCTGGCTTCGAGCACATCGGTTGAGACGGCGCGGCCGCGCAGCTCCATGCCCTCGACTTCGCCCTCGACCCGCGCCTCGCCCTGGGCGTCCTCGCCGGTGGAGAGCGAGCGCACCAGGTACTGGGTGAGGCGCACCGGCGTGCCGGTGGCGCGTTCGATGGCGGCGAAGATGGCGTGCACCGGGCCGTCGCCGACGGCGGCTTCCTGCACCACGCGGCCGTCCTCGTGCGCCAGGCGCACCGAAGCCGAGGGCACGGCGTCGCGGCCGATCGCACCCTGGATCTGCGCCGCCAGCAGGCGCCAGGGGCCCTGCTCGCCGGTGTTCTGGCCCAGCGCGATGGCTTCCAGATCCGCATCGAAGACCTCCTTCTTCTTGTCGGCCAGGGCCTTGAAGGCGGCGAACGCCTGGTTCAGCGCGGCCTCGTCCAGTTCGAAGCCCAGCGCCTTGAGCCGGTCGGCCAGGGCGGCGCGGCCGCTGTGCTTGCCCAGCACCAGCTGCGAGCGCGACACGCCGACATCCTCGGGGCGCATGATCTCGTAGGTCTCGCGGTGGCGCAGCATGCCGTGCTGGTGGATGCCGCTCTCGTGCGCGAACGCGTTCTCGCCCACGATGGCCTTGTTGCGCGCCACCGCCGAACCGGTCAGCGACACCAGCTGGCGCGAGGTGGGATAGAGGCGCTCGCTGCGGATGCGGGTGCCCACGCCGAAATGGTTGGCGCGGGTGCGCAGCGCCATGACGATCTCCTCCAGCGCGGCGTTGCCGGCGCGCTCGCCGATGCCGTTGATCGTGCATTCGACCTGGCGCGCGCCGTTCTCGATCGCGGCCAGGGAATTGGCCACGGCCAGGCCGAGATCGTCATGGCAGTGGCTGGACAGCACCGCGCGCTCGATGCCGCGCACGTTCGCCTTGAGATACGCGAACAGCGCGCCGTACTGGGCCGGGATGGCGTAGCCGACGGTGTCGGGCACGTTCAGGGTGCTGGCGCCGGCCTCGATCGCGGCCGAGAACACCTCGGCGAGGAAGGCCGGATCCGAACGCGAGGCGTCCTCGGCCGAGAACTCCACATCGCTGCAGTAGCGCCGCGCCAGCTCGACGCCGGCCACCGCCGCCTCCAGCGCCTCGGCGCGCGAGATGCGCAGCTTGTGCGTGAGGTGGATGTCGGAGGTGGCGATGAAGACGTGGATGCGCGGCGCCGCGGCCTGCTCCAGCGCCGCGGCGGCGCGCTCGATGTCGCCGCGCTGGCAGCGCGCCAGCGCCGCCACCGAGGCGCCGCGCACGGCGGCGGCGATCGCCTGCACCGCGGCGAAATCGTCCGGGCTGGCGGCGGCGAAGCCGGCCTCGATCACGTCCACGCCGAGTTCATCCAGCGCGCGCGCCATGGCGAGCTTCTGCGCCATCGACATCGAGCAGCCGGGCGACTGCTCGCCGTCGCGCAGGGTGGTATCGAAGATCCTGACGTGGTCGCTCATGCCGTGCGCTCCGGCGATCTCAGCGCGTCGAAGATGCGTACGTGCTCGCTCATGTCGGGATGTCCTTTCCGCTCTGCCTATGGTTCGAGACGCGGTGCCTCGACCTACGGTCTCGATCACCGCTCCTCACCACGAACGGTGTGGAGTGAGGAGGCGCTGCCGAGGTGTGCCCGTGCATCGCCGGTGCCGCGCGGTTCACGCCGACACCGCCTCGGGGCTGACGCGGTCGGGGATGCCCAGCCAGGACAGACCGCCGCGCGTGGGCCGCGGGATGCGCGCCGGGGTCGGCTGGGCCAGGCGCGCGGGGATGGCGAAGGCCGGGCGCGCCACCGCGAAGCTGGCCTCGCACACATCGGGCAGGCGCTTGATCTGGCGGACCAGCACATCGACCGGCCGGCCGTTGTCGGGCACGCGCACGCTCAGCGTCAGGCCGCCGGCTTCGGGCCGGCACTCCATGCCGAGGAGCGGGAAACCGCGGCGCTCGATCAGGCCCAGCACGCGCACCAGGGCGCCTTCGGCATAGCTCAGCGACAGGCTCAGCTCAAACATGGGTGGTCTCCGATTGCGGGTGGGTGGAACGCAGGGGCAGGTGGTTCGAGACGCGCTCTCGACAGCCTGCTGCGCAGGCCGCTCGATCGCTCCTCACCACGAACGGATGGTTGACGACGATCATTCCTCACCTCCGTTCGCGGTGAGGCCGCCGATCGAGGCCGGCGCAGCCGGATCGAGAGCGGCGGATCGAACCGCGGCATCGGCCTCGGGATCGATCAGCTGGTGGTTGGCGGAATTGGGCGGAACCAGCGGCCAGACGTTGGCGCGTGGGTCGATGCGGACGTGCAGCAGGAAGGGGCCCTGCGCCTTGAACAGTGCATCGAGGCCGGCCTGGACCTGGTCGCGGCGCTCGATGCCCATGGCCTCGATGCCGAAGGCGCGGGCCAGCTCGGCGAAATCGGGGTTGTCGGAGAGGTCGACCTCGGAATAGCGCTCGGCGAAGAACAGCTCCTGCCACTGCCGCACCATGCCCAGCGCGCTGTTGTCGAGCAGGACGATCTTCACCGCCACGCCGTATCGGCGCAGGGTGGCCAGCTCCTGGATGTTCATCATGATCGAGCCGTCGCCGCTGACGCAGACCACCTCGGTCTGCGGCGAGCCCAGCTTCACGCCCATCGCCGCCGGCAGGCCGAAGCCCATCGTGCCCAGGCCGCCGCTGGTCAGATGCCGGTTGATGGCGCGGTGGATGCAGTGCTGCGCCACCCACATCTGGTGCTGGCCGACGTCGCAGGCGATCACCCCGCCCTCGGGCAGGCGCTGGCTCAGTTCGCGCAGCAGGGCCGGGGCGTAGATGAAATCGCCGGGGGCGTCGTAGCGCGGCTGGGCCTTGGCGCGCAGTTCGGCGCAGTAGGCCTGCCAGGTTGCGATGTCGGTGCGGCAGTGCAGCTGCGGCAGCAGCTCGGGCAGGCGCCCGACCAGGTGCACATTGGCGTAGCGCAGCTTGGAGACCTCGGCCGCGTCGGCATCCAGGTGCAGCACCTTGGCGCCGGGGGCGAACTCGGCCAGCTTGCCGGTGGCGCGGTCGTCGAAGCGCGCGCCGACCACGATCAGCAGGTCCGACTCCTGCACGGCGAGGTTGGCCGCGCGGCTGCCGTGCATGCCCAGCATGCCGAGGAACTGCGGATCGTCGGTGGGGATGCCGCCCAGGCCCTTCAGCGTGCTCACCACCGGGATGCCGGTGGCGCGGGCGAAGCGGCGCAGGGCCTCTTCCGCCTCAGACAGGCCGACGCCGTAGCCGGTGTAGAGCACCGGCCGCTGGCTGGACTCGATCAGGGCGATGGCGCGGTGCAGGGCGGCGCGGTCCACCGGCGGCGGCGCGGGCGGCGGCGGCAGGGTCGAGGGCCGCCATTCGAGCGCGGCATTGGCCACGTCCTTGGGCAGGTCGATCAGAACCGGCCCGGGCCGCCCCTCGCGCGCGATGCGGAAGGCCTCGTGCACGATGTCGGCGATCTCCTCGGCGCGGCGCACGATGTAGCTGTGCTTCACGATCGGCAGGGTGATGCCGAAGATGTCGACCTCCTGGAAGGCATCGGTGCCCATCAGGCTGGTGGCGACCTGGCCGGTGATCGCCACCATCGGCACCGAGTCGAGGAAGGCATCGGCGATGCCGGTGACCAGGTTGGTGGCGCCCGGCCCGCTCGTGGCCAGGCACACGCCCACCTTGCCGCTGTGCCGCGCATAGCCGTTGGCGGCCAGGGCCGCGCCCTGCTCGTGCCGCACCAGGATGTGGCGGATGTTCGAGTCCACCAGGGCGTCGTAGACCGGCATGATCGCGCCGCCGGGGTAGCCGAAGATCAGGTCTACCCCCTCGGCCTCCAGCGCGCGCAGCAGGGCATCGGCGCCACGGATGGTGGCCGCGGCGGGGGGTGCGATGGGGGCGATCTGGGCGTTCATCTCGATGCGTGTCGGTTCTTGCCGCGTGGGTGGTTCGGAGGGATTAGGAGCTGGTGTTGGACACGGATGAACACGGATAAACACGGATTAGAAGCAGGGATGGAGAGGGGTGTGGAATCGCTTGTCCGTTGCCCCATCCCTGGCCGCTTCTTGGGACCAGACCGGAGCGGATGCTCCGGGTCTGCCTCCAACCCACCCCGATTTCGCTCTTATCCGTGTTCATCCGTGTAAATCCGTGGCCAACCCGCTCTTACGAAATCACTCCGCGATCGCCGCGCTCGGCTTGGCCGCCGGCTTGGCTGCGCCGGCCTCGTTCAGCCAGGGCATGCGCGCGCGCAGGGTGGCGCCGACCTGTTCGATCGGATGGGTCAGGTCGCGCTGCTTGAGCGACTGGTAGCGGCCGCGCCCGGCCTTGTGCTCGCCCACCCACTCCTTCGCGAAGGTGCCGTCCTGGATCTCGCGCAGCACCGCGCGCATCTGGGTGCGGGTGTGCTCGTCGATCACGCGCGGGCCGCGGGTGAGGTCGCCGTACTGGGCGGTCTCGGAGATGAACTGGTGCATCTTGGCCATGCCGCCTTCGTGCAGCAGGTCGACGATCAGCTTCAGTTCGTGCAGGCACTCGAAGTAGGCGACCTCGGGCTGGTAGCCGGCCTCGACCAGGGTCTCGAAGCCCATCATCACCAGCTCGGTGGCGCCGCCGCAGAGCACGGCCTGCTCGCCGAACAGGTCGGTCTCGGTTTCCTCGCCGAAGCTCGTTTCGATCACGCCGCCGCGGGTACCGCCGATGCCGTGCGCGTAGGCCAGGGCCAGCTCCTTGGCCTTGCCGGTGGCGTCCTGATGGATCGCCATCAGGCTGGGCACGCCGCGCCCTTCCTCGAACTGACGCCGCACCAGGGCGCCGGGGCCCTTGGGCGCGATCAGGATCACGTCGAGGTCCTTGCGCGGCTGGATCTGGCCGAAGTGCACGTTGAAGCCGTGCGCGAACAGCAGGGCCGCGCCCTCGCGCGCCAGCGGCGCGATGTGCTGCTCGTACAGCTCGGGCTGGGCCATGTCGGGGGTGAGGAAGGCGATCAGGTCGGCGACCGGGATCGCGCGCTCGGGCGTGTCGACCGCGAGGCCGTCGGCACGGGCCTGGTCGAAGCTCTTGCCGGGGCGCGCGGCCACCACGACGGTGAAGCCGGAATCGTGCAGGTTGCGCGCATGCGCGCGGCCCTGGCTGCCGTAGCCGTAGACCACGATGGTGCGGCCGCGAAGGGCGTTGGGGTTGGCGTCGGCGGCGGTGTAGTAGGTGCTCATCGGGTGGGTCCTTGGGGCGTGGGCGGGAGGAGGTGCGTGGGAGGCGGTGTTCTTGGCCCCTCTCCCTGTGGGAGAGGGGAGGGGGAGAGGGTTCGGTCAGGGAGGTGCTGTTGGGCAAGCCCCAACCCGCTCCCCTGCCCCTCTCCCACTGGGAGAGGGGTTCAAAGGAAAGGCGGTGCAGGCACCGGTGGAGGCGGAGCTGACCGAAGCGGCGTACTTCGCCAGCACGCCCGAGCTCGGCGGCGGCTGCGGCGGCTGCCATTCGTTCGCGCGGGAGGCCAGATCGGCGGTGGTGGAAATCGTGCGCGCCTCGACATCGATCACCACCGCATCGCCGTCACGCAGGCGCGCGATCGGGCCGTCCAGCGCGGCCTCCGGGCAGACGTGGCCGACCATGAAGCCGTGGGTGGCGCCGGAGAAGCGGCCGTCGGTGACCAGGGCGACGTCGCCGCCCAGGCCCTGGCCGACCAGGGCGGCGGTGACGGCCAGCATCTCGCGCATGCCGGGGCCGCCGACCGGGCCTTCGCCGCGGATCACGACCACGTCGCCGGCCTGGATCTCGCGCCGCTGCACGGCGGCGAAGCAGGCTTCCTCGCCGTCGAACACGCGCGCCGTGCCGGCAAAGCGCAGGGTCTCGTGCCCGGCCAGCTTCACCACGCAGCCCTCCGGCGCGAGGTTGCCGTAGAGCACGACGAGGTGGCTCTCGGGCTTGATCGGGTCGGCGAGCGGTCGGACGATCGCCTGGCCCGCCGGATACGGCTTCACGCGCCGCAGGTTCTGCGCGAGCGTCTTGCCCGTCACGGTGAGGCAGTCACCGTGCAGCAGGCCGGCGCCGAGCAGCGTCTTCATCAGCGGCTGGATTCCCCCGATGCGGATCAGCTCCGACATCGAGTACTT
>JANJTY010000523.1 GCA_024710865.1 Lysobacteraceae bacterium
TCGCGCTGCATGCCGCCGAAATAGGTCATCGCGACGATCCGCGCCATGCGCGGATCGTGCCCCTCCAGCCGCGATAACGCCTGGTCCAGCGCCAGCAGCTCGATCGCGGCGCCCTCCGGACCCGCTGCCTCCGCCTGCACCGCACTCAGGGTGACCTGCAGCGCCCCGCCGCCACGCTTCTGCGCGGCGCGGGCGCGGGCGTGGTCGACCAGGACGGCGCGCATCTGCAGCGAGGCCACGGCGAGGAAATGGTTGCGACTGCGCCAGTCGGAGTCGCCACCCAGCAGTTTCAGCAGGGCCTCGTGCACCCGCGCGGTCGGGTTGAAGGTGGCCTGGCCGTCGATCGCGGCCAGGCGTCCCGCGGCCATGCGGCGCAGTTCCTGGTAGAGCAGCGGCAGCAGGGCGTCCAGGGCGCGTCGGTCGCCGCCCCGCCAAGCCGCCTGCAGAAGGCGGGTGATGTCCTCGCCGTCCTGCCCCATCGCGCCCCGGCTACTCCAGTTCCGGCGCCGGTAGGCCGCCGCGCTCGCTGTGCGCGATCACCACCGCGCCGACCAGGTCGCCGCCGACGTTGACCGTGGTGCGGCACATGTCGAGGATGCGGTCGACGCCGAGGATGATGCCGATGCCCTCGGGCGGAATGCCGAAGGTCGCCAGGATCATGGCAATCACCGGCAAGGATCCACCGGGCACGCCGGCCGCACCGATCGCGCCGAGGATGCACATCAGCAGGACCAGCATCTGCTGCAGCAGGCTCAGCTCGATCCCGAAGAACTGCGCCAGGAAGAGCACGGTGATGCCCTCGAACAGGGCGGTGCCGTTCATGTTCGCGGTCGCGCCCAGGGTGCAGACGAAGCGGCCGATGCGACGCGGCACGCCGAGGTTTTCCTCGGCCACTTTCAGCGTGGTCGGCAGGGTCGCGGACGAGGACGAGGTCGAGAACGCCGTCAACAGCGCCGGCTCGGCCGCGCGGAAGAAAGCCAGCGGCGACATCCCACCGAAGGCGCGCAGCAGCAGCGGGAACACCACGAACATGTGGATGGCCAGGGCCAGCACCACGGTGAACACGAACTTGCCGAGCTGCAGCAGGATGTCGTACCCAAGCTTGGCGGTGAGCGCGAACAGCAGCGCGGCGACCGCATACGGCGCGAGCTGGATGACCCAGCCGATCAGCTTGAGGCAGATGTCGTACACGCCCTGCACCGCGCCGACGAAGCTCTTGGTGCCGTCGGTGCGCAGCGCGGTGGCGGCGATGCCGAACATCAGGGCGAAGAACATCACCGCGATCAGGTCGCCGTTGACGGCCGCCGCGAGCGGATTGCGCGGCACGATGTTGAGCACGACATCGACCAGCGAGACCTGTTCGCGCCGCGCCATGATCTCGCCGGTGCGCTCGGCCGAGGCCGCCTGCAGGCCGGCGGCGACATCCGGCGGCAGGCCGACGCCGGGCTGCATCAGATTGACCGCGACCAGGCCGATCGACACCGCGACGCTGGTCACCACCAGCACCCAGAGCAGGGTCTTCCCGCCGATCCGACCGAGGCTGCGCGGATCGCCGATCTCGACCACGCCCAGGATCAGGGCGGAGAACACCAGCGGCAAGACCAGCATGAACAGCAGGCGCAGGAACAGCTGCCCGGTCGGGTTCGCGACGTAGGTGACGATCCACTCCAGCCAGGCGGCGCCGCCGGCGAACTGGTAGGCCAGCAGGCCGGCGACGACGCCAACCGCGAAGCCGATCAGCATGCGCGTGTGCAGCGGCATGCCGGTGTCCGGGCCGGCCGACCTGTCCATGCGGATGTCCGACGGTTCAGCCACGCGAGGCGACCTGTTCGGCATAGGTGGGGATCCGCCCGGTGCGCAGTCGCTGCCAGTAGTCGTCGAGATCGCGCTTGACGACCGGCATGAGCAGGTAGACGCCAATCAGGTTCGGGATCGCCATGATGAAGAGCAGCGCGTCGGCGATGTCGACGATGGCGCCAAGGTTCATGGTGCAGCCCACCACCGCCATGGCGAGGTAGAAGAACTTGAAACCGTACAGCACTGCCTTCGACTCGCGCGCCAGGAAGCTGGCCGCCTTGGCGCCGTAGTAGGCCCAGGTGATCATGGTGGAGAAGGCGAACAGGAACACGACCAGGGTCAGCACGTAGGGGAACCAGGAGAACACGCTGGCGAAGGCGTTCGAGGTCAGCTGCACGCCGTCGGCACCGTCGGCCACCAGGTACTGGCCGGTGATGATGATGACCAGGGCGGTCATGGTGCAGATCACCACGGTATCGATGAAGGGCTCCCACAGCGCGACGAAGCCTTCGGTGATGGGCTCGCGGGTCTTGACGCAGGAGTGCGCGATGGCGGCCGAACCCAGGCCGGCCTCGTTCGAGAACGCGGCGCGGCGGAAGCCGACGATGAGCGCGCCGAGCACGCCGCCCTGCACGCCCTCGGCGCTGAAGGCGCCGGCCAGGATGGCGCCGATGGCGGCCGGGATCTGGTTGGCGTGCATCACCAGCACGGCGAGGCCGGCGACCAGGTAGATCGCCGCCATGGCCGGCACCAGGCGCGCGGTCACCGCGCCAATGCGGGTGATGCCGCCGATCACCACCACGCCGGCGAGGGTGGCGATGATCACGCCGAACAGCCAGCCCTTGCCGGCCAGCGGGCCGGCCTCGCCGCCGGTGATGGCGTAGAACTGGGCATAGGCCTGGTTGGCCTGGAAC
>JANJTY010000533.1 GCA_024710865.1 Lysobacteraceae bacterium
GACACCGCCGCCGCCGCCGAAGACCTTGATGTCCGCGCCGCCGCCCGCCTTCAGCAGATCGATCATGTACTCAAAGAACTCGACGTGCCCGCCCTGGTAGGACGTGATGGCGATCCCCTGCACATCCTCCTGCAGGGCGGCGTTGACGATCTCCTGCACGGAACGGTTGTGGCCGAGGTGGATCACCTCGGCACCGGTCGACTGCAGGATGCGGCGCATGATGTTGATCGACGCATCATGCCCGTCGAACAGCGACGCAGCGGTGACGAAGCGCACCTTGTGCTTGGGCTTGTAGGGAACGAGCTTGTGGGCAACGGACAGATCGGTCATGGAGCGCTCCAGGCAAAACGGGGAAATCCGGAATCCTCTTTCCATGGTAGAAACCCTGCGCCGTGAAAGCCATTGCCGGGAGCGACGCAAACACTGTAAATTCGGCCAGAATGGGAAAGCCCGCTGCGGACACGCACGCCCTGAGCCCTGAACCCCGATGCCACCCGACGCTGAGAATTCGGACACCCCCATCGCAGCCCCCCGCGCCGCGCTCCCGTCCACGGCCGGCCCGCCGCCGCGCGGCACGGTCGCGGCCGGCTTCGTGCTCGGCCTGCTCGCCGGACTGCAGACCCGCCCCGACATCGTCGCGCGGCTGCTCGCAGCGACCGGCATCGCACCGGAACAGCTGGCCGACCCGGCAAGCCGCGTACCGCTCAACCAGTACGCCGACCTCTACAACCGGATCGTCGCGGAACTGGCCGACGAGGGTTTCGGACTGTTTTCCCGGCCGATGCCGCCGGGCAGCTTCGAATTCCTCTGCCGCAGCGTGCTGGGCTCGCCCACCCTGGCGGAAGCCATCGAGCGCGCCGGACGCTTCCTGCGTCTGGTCCTGCCCGACCTGGCGGTCAACCTCGCGCTCGACGACGGCAACGCCCGCCTGACCCTCCGCGAAACGCGCCCGCTAACCACTGGACGCGTGTTCGCCTACGAATGGCTGCTGCGCCTGCTGCACGCGCTCTGCTCCTGGCTGGCCGGACGTAGCCTCGTGTTCGACGCGGTCGACTTTCCCTACCCGGCCCCGCCCCAGGCCAGCGACTACGCCCTGATCTACACCGCCCGGTCGACCTTCGACGCCCCCGAACTGAGTGCCCGCTTCGCCGCCAGCCTGCTCGAACTGCCGGTACGGCGCGACGAGGCCGCCCTGCAGGCCTTCCTCGCCGGCGCACCGGGCAAGATCACCACGCTCTACCGGCGCGACCGCGAAATGGTCATGCGCGTGCGCGACCTCCTGCGCGCAGCGCTTCCACAGGCGCTCTCGCAGGCCGAGGTGGCGGCACGCCTGCATCTCTCGCCGCGCACCCTGCACCGGCGGCTGGCGGAGGAAGGCTCGGGCTTCCAGGCGATCAAGGATGCGTTGCGCCGGGACCTGGCCACCAGCCGGCTTGCCAAGACGCGGCAACCGCTCGCACGGATCGCCGCCGATCTCGGCTTTGCCGACACCTCCGCCTTCTACCGTGCCTTCGTGGGCTGGACCGGCATGGCACCGGCCCACTACCGGCGCCGCCTGCGACCGCCCTACTCCGCGTCCTGAGCGGCGGCAACTCCGTCGAGCCTGAACTCGAGCCGGTAGCCGGCGGCCTCGACGATGTCACCGTGACTCAGCAGCCAGGGGCCGGCTCCGACCGGCGCACCGTTGACGCGGGGCAGGCGCGTACCCTCGACATGCGACAGGAAGCAGCCCTTCGGCCGGCGGGCGATCGCCACCAGCGCCTCACCGGGCAGCCCGAAGGTTGCCAGCACCCGATCGAGGACCACCACCGGCGGCAAGCCGTGCGCCTCCGGCCCGGCGAGCACGCGCACGCTGGCGCCCGGCAGCAGGACTCGCCCCGGCCGGACCGCCGGCGCCACCGTTACGGTGGACGACGGCGATGGCGTGCCGCGCAGCAGCCCGGGCACCAGCAGGGTGCCCTCGAGGTCGATGTCGGCGGCGATGCGCGAATTGAGATAGCACAACTGATAGGCCCCGAGCTCGATGATGTCCCGGTGCTGCAGGATCTGCCGGTAAACGCGGCGACCGTCGATGAAGGTGCCGTTGCTGCTCTGCAGGTCCTCGACGATGTGATCCTCACCCACCGCATGGATGAGCGCGTGCTCCCGGCTGAGCGACGGATCATCGACAACGATGTCGTTGTCCTCCGCCCGTCCGATGCGCAGGTCGACGCGGTCCACGAAGTACTGGTTGACCAGTGTCTCGCCGCGGCTCAGGACCAGTTTTGCCATGCGCGCCCCTCCGGGTGGCGGTGAATGATGTTCAGGGCCGCAGCCAGGCGAACAGGCGGCGCAGCCAGTTGCCCTCGCCGCCGGCGCGTCCTGCCGGATGCACGCGCACGAGAACGACCGAGATGTTGTCGTAACCGCCCAGATCGTTGGCCAGGTCGACCAGGTGCACGGCGGCGAGCGGCAGATTGGTCTTCAGCGAATCGACGACGAGCTCGAGATCGGTCGCCTCGACCAGATCGCTCAGGCCGTCGGAGCAGAGCAGGAAGACGTCGCCGACCTTCAGCGGTTCCTCGCAGAGATTGACCGCGATGCGCCGAGCGGCGCCGAGCGCGCGCGTGACCAGGTGGCGGTTGTGCGAATCGCCGGCCTCGGAAGCATCGATCAGGCCCAGCGCGATCTGGTCGGAACGCATCGAATCGTCGCGCGTCAGCAACTGCAGATGCCCGTTGCGCAGACGGTAGATGCGGGAGTCGCCGGCATGCGCGAGGACCGCGCGAT
>JANJTY010000560.1 GCA_024710865.1 Lysobacteraceae bacterium
ATCGGATCGGACGAGACCGGATGCACGGTGGCGCCGACGATGACGATGGGCTGGCTCTGCGGCGGGGCCGGCACGGTGTCGTTGGCCCTCGGCGTGGGCGCAGCGAACAGGCCGGTCAACGCCAGCGCGGCCGCAAGCCGCCAGCCCAGACCCTGTAGGAGGGGCTTCAGCCCCGATGCTTCTCGCCGGGCGGCAATGGAGTCCGAGACGGCGGTCGCGGCTGAAGCCGCTCCTGCGCACGCGCGTGCGGCGCCGAGACAGGTGGCGGGAATCTGGATCATGGTCATGCTCGTCTCCGCCTCAGTGCTGGTGGCCGTGTTCGGTGCAACCAACCACGTCCTCACCGTCGTGGTACAGGCCGCGCGCGGGCGCGGCGCGGCGCAGCATCAGCAGGATGTCGTCTCGGTCCGCGTGTCCGGCCGCGTGCAGCGCAGCGGCAGGCGCGCCCGGCACGTAGGGCTCGGGTTCGGCCGGCTTGGCCGGTGCATCGACGTGCAGCGACTGCTTCTTCGCGCGCTCGGCCAGGGCCTTCTGCAGCAGGCGCTCGCGCTCGGCCAGGGCGGCCTGCTCCTCGCGTACGTGGGACTCGCGCTCGAAGTAGCGGCGACCATCGATCCAGGTCTGCTCCGCGCGGGAGAAGCCGGAGAGCGGAGGGCCCGACCAGAGCACGAAGTCGGCGTCCTTGCCCGCCTCCAGCGAACCGACGCGCGCGTCGATGCCCATCTGCCGGGCCGGATTGAGCGTTACGAGCTTGAGCGCCTCGGTCTCGTCCATGCCGCCGTACTGCACGGCCTTGGCGGCCTCGGTATTGAGACGGCGGGCGAGCTCGTTGCTGTCGGAGTTCAGGCTGACCACCACGCCGACCTCGTGCATCAGGCTGGCGTTGTAGGGAATCGCATCCCAGACCTCCATCTTGAAGGCCCACCAGTCGCTGAAGGTGGAGGCGCCGGCGCCGATGTCGCGGATCGCGTCGGCCACTTTGTAGCCTTCGAGCACGTGGGTGAAGCTGCCCACCGGCAGGTCGAACTCCTGCGCCAGGCGCGCGAACATCAGGATCTCGTCGTGCCGGTAGGAATGGATGTGCACCAGACGCTCGCCGCGCAGGATCTCGGCCAGGGCCTCCAGGCGCAGGTCACGGCGCGGCTTGGCGCCGCGGGAACGCATGGCCGCATCGTAGGCGCGCGCGGCGTTGAAGCGGTCGCGCATCAGCTCGGGCACGCCCATGCGCGTCTGCGGGTAGCGCGAGCGCATGCCCTCGCCCCAGTTCGACTGCTTGACGTTCTCGCCCAGCGCGAACTTGATGCCCGGCTTGCTGCCCTCGAACTTCAGGCCTTCGGCATCCGCGCCCCAGCGCAGCTTGATGGTCTGGCTCTGCCCGCCCATGGGGTTGGCCGAGCCGTGCAGCAGCAGGGCCGAGGTCAGGCCGCCGGCAAGCTGGCGGTAGAGGTTGATGTCGGTCGGATCGAGCACGTCGCCGATGCGCACTTCGGCGGTGACCGCGTGCGAGGGCTCGTTGACGTTGCGCGCGATCGCGGTGTGCGAGTGCGCGTCGATCAGGCCGGGCGTGAGGTGCAGGCCGCGCGCCTCGATGACCTCGGCGCCCACTGGAGCGTCCAGATCGCGGCCGACCGCGGCGATGCGGCCGCGCCGCACCAGCACGTCGCCGCCCTCGATCACGCCGGCTTCCGCGCTGGTCCAGACGGTGGCGCCGCGGATCAGCAGGACCTCGGGCTGCGGCGGCAGGCCGCGGCGGGCGAACTCGCCGGCCGGGTAGCCCGCGAAGCTGGGAATGGGTTCGGACGTCTCGGCCTTCGATTCGGAAGGCGCATCGGGCGGCACCGTGCGGCTGCCCGTGAAGCGCAGGCGCTGGCCATCGGCGAGATCGCGGAAGCCTTCGAGGCGCTCGCCATCCAGGCTGAAGGCGAGGCGCACGCGACCCTCGCCGGCCTCGAACAGGCCGCCAGGCGCGAGCACGATCCAGGCATCGCCCTCGCGCCGGCCCTTGAACTTCGTGTCGCCCACGGCGAGGTCGAGGTTCTCGCCCTTGCGCGTCGCGCTCCACTCGGCCGGGCCGACGCCGCTCCAGTCCAGGGCCCAGGTGCCGGCGGGATCCTCCGGCAGGATCGGCGCGTGCTCGAAGCGGTGGCCTTCGACCCAGGTCTCGTACAGGGTGGCATCGGCGTCGGTGAACAGACCCGCATCGGCGACCACGAGGTTGGCCAGCCGCCCGGGTTCCAGGCTGCCGAGCAGGTCCTGCGCACCGATCAGGCGCGCCGGTTCGCGGGTCAGCGCGGCCAGGGCCTGGTCTTCCGACAGGCCGGCCTTCACCGCGGCGCGCAGCGCGGTCCAGAACTGCGTGCCCGGCTCCTTCAGGCCGGAACTCGTCAACGCGATGGGCAGACCGGCGGCGGCGACGCGGGCCGGATTGGCCGGCGCCTGCTCCCAGTGCTGAAGCTCGGCCAGGCCGGTGTCCAGCGCGATGTCCGGCTTCTCCACCTCGGGCGCCTCGGGGAAGGTGAGCGGCAGCACCATCGGACGCTGCGCGGCGCGCACCTGCTCCAGCACGCGGTATTCGTAACCCGAACCCAGGTAGGTGAGCTCGAGGCCGAACTCGCGGCGCAGGGCGTCGGCGCGGCCGAAGTCGAGCTCGTCGCCGAGCCGGAAGAACGCGCCCTGGCGCCCGGCCAGCAGCGGCTGCAGCGCATCCAGCGCCTGGTTCGCCTCGATGCGGGCCCTGGCCTCGCGCTGGCGGCGCTGCCAGTCGGCATCGAGCAGGGTCTGGCGGATCAGCGCGATCGCGCCCATCAGCGAGCCCGGGTACTCGTTGCCGAAGGCGAAATCGAAGGCCAGGTGCTGGGCCACGGCCTCGCGCAGCAGCAGATCCTTGGCGCTGCCCTCGCGCAGCGAGAGCAGGGCGCTCTGGCCGGCGAACAGGCCAGCCTCGGGCGCTGCCAGCGCAGCCGTGAAGCCCAGCGCGCGCAGAGATTTTGCCTCGTCGGGCTTCAGCTCCAGCCGCTGCGCGACGCTCAGCTCCGGCCGCACGCGCTTGTTCCAGTGCCTTGCCCCCGGCTGATCCAGCTGCTGCTGGTGCGGCGGCGACTGGGCCATGCCGCGGTTGCCGAAACCGCCGCCACCGCCGATGCCGCCGGCCCGCATGTCGGCCGGTACGCCGACCGAGGCGGCAATCTCGACGAAGCCGGGGAACAGGGTCTTGCCGCCCATGTCGCGCGCAAAGGCGCCGGCGGGAACGCGCGCGCCGGCCTCGACCGAGACGATGCGGCCCTCGCGCATGACCAGGGTCGCGTCTTCCAGCACGCGACCCGGGGCGACCACGACGCGCGCGTTGGTCAGGGCGATGTGGGTGTTCGGCGCCTGGCCCAGGCCCTCGCTGGGCACGGTCGATTCCTGCGCCACGGCGGGCGGCAGCGCGGCGGCGAGCAGCCACAGCACGAGGCGTCGGCGCGCGCCCGAGTTCGATTCCTGCATGGCCCTGCCCCGTTGGCGGAAAGCCTCGCATCCTGGGTGCAGCCGTCGCGGGGCGGCATAGGCCGAAAGTCATGCATCGCCCGGGCCGAACGTCAAAGCGTGAGCCGCACCGCGAAGGCCGACCGTGATCTCAGGACGGATCCTCGAAGCCGTCTGCGAACACCGCATCGGGCAGCTCGGGCTGGCGTTCGTGGGCGCCGAGGTCGAAGGCGCCGCCGAGGTCCGGCACCTCGGCCAGGTCGACGCCACGCGGCATCTCGGCGAAGTCGGTCTCGTCCGCGAAGAAGCCGGCGCCGTCGCAGGCGTCGAGCGCATCGCTGCCGGGACCGAGGCGGAAGTCGCCGCCCGCGGCGTTGGCGAACTCCGGATCGCCGACGCGCACGTCGCCGGCCGGGTGGAAATCGCCGTGCGAAAGTACGCAGCGGGTCTGCAGGATCGAGGGACCGGCCAGGGCGACCACGGTCGCACCGGGGTCGTACACGATGCTGCTGTCGAGGTTGGCGCTGGCGGAGGAGAGCGAGAGCATCGATCCGCCGCTGGCGTCGACGGCCAGGGTGGATCCGGTCAGGTTCAGCTGGGCGCCGTCCTGGATGCGCAGCGACGTGCCGGGGGCGGCATTGGCGTCGACGATGGCGTTGCGCAGCAGCAGCCCGCTTCCGCTGCCGGCCACGAAGGCCGCGGCGCCCTGCCCGGCCTCGTTGCCGCGCAGGCGCGCAAAGGCAAGGGCGACGTTCCCGTCCTCGACGAAGACCCCGCCCCCTCGCCGGGATTTCCGGCATCGCCGGCGCGGTTGGCGACGATCTCGACGCAGGGCGCGGACAGCCCGCAGTGCACGGAGTCGTTCTCTTCGCCCAGGTAGGCCGAAGCACCGCTGCGCAGCGCGAGACCGCCGCCGCGGCCCAGCTGCAGCACGCCGGCGGCATTGCCGCGCAGCTGCAGGTTGTAGCCGAGCAAATGGGTGCCCGGCCCCTGCAGGAACACACCGCCACCGTCGCGTCCGGCGCGGTTGGCCGCGACCAGTGGCGGCGCAACGTCGGCGAAGAAGCGCGCGCTGGAGGGACTGGCACCGGGCGCCGCATGCAGGCCGCCGCCGTCGAACACGGCCTCGTTGCCGATCAGTCCGGCCTGCAGGGCGCCCGAGTCATCGCCGGCCTGGAGCTGGAACTGGCAGCCGCTGGCAGCGAAGACGCCGCCGCCGAGCTGCGCCGTGTTTCCCGCCACGCGTGCGTTCGGCAGCATCGCGATGAAGGTGTGCGCGCCGCAATGGATGCCGCCGCCTTCCTGCGCCTGGCTGTCTTCGATGCGTCCAGGCAGCGCGGCGGAGCCGCCGAATTGGACATGCGCGGTCTGCGCCACGCTCAACCCCTCGGCCTAAAGACCACCACCGCGCAATGCCAGGCCATCGCGCAGCACCACGCCGCCTGCGGAGAGCTGCACCCAGCCCCGAACCTGCAGCACGCCGCCATCGGCCACGCTCTGGCCCGAACCGACCAGTTCGAGGCCGTGAAGCGAGACCTGCGCCTGGGTCGCACCGCCCAGCGCCTCGATACGCAGCACAGGCAAGCCACCGTTGCCCACGCCGCTGATCAGCGTGCGTTCGCCATCGGAGGCCGGAGCCGCGCAGTCGGCATGACCGCCGCTGATCACCAGCGCGGTGGCGGGAACCAGCAGCGCCGCTCCGACGTAGGTGGCCGTGCGCGCGACTCGGATGGCGTCGTAATCGGGGTCTACCGCCGCCGCGTCGATTGCGGCCTGGATCGAACCGTGGGTGCAGGCGGGATCGGCGCCGACGCCGAAGGTCGCGGCCGGTAGGACGCCAGGCACGAGCACGGCGGCTCCCAGCAGTCGGCAGCCTGATCGGATCGATGCTGGCATGGGTCGCCGTCCCGCGAGCCCGGCGCGTCCCCCCGCTCCCGCCCAGGCCCGACCAGCTTACGCCGGACCCAGCCAGGCGCAAGCCAGGGGCCGTAGAGAGCGACTCAGCCCGCAGCCGGGCGCGGCGTCTGGCCGTGCTTGCGCACGATCAGCATGGCCAGCTCCAGCGACTGCTCGTAGTTCAGGCGCGGATCGACCGTGCTGCGGTAGGCGCGCGAGAGGTCCTGGTCGGTCAGCTCGCGCGCGCCGCCGGTGCATTCGGTCACCGGCTCGCCGGTCAGCTCCAGATGCACGCCGCCAAGGCGGGTGCCGGCCTGCGCGTGCAGCTCGAAGGCCTGCTCCAGCTCGCTGCGGATCTTGTCGAAGCGGCGCGTCTTGAAGCCGTTGCTGGTCGATTCGGTATTGCCGTGCATCGGATCGGCGATCCACAGCACGCGCCGG
>JANJTY010000567.1 GCA_024710865.1 Lysobacteraceae bacterium
GGTTGGGTCCACATACCGAAGGCACGCAAATCGGCCGGAGCTTCTGCCATCGCCGCGCGTTTCCGCGGCGGCAGGGCCATGCGGCGAGCGCCGGCGCGCGCGCGCGGGGAGCAGGCGGCAGGGGCAACAGGGTGGGAACGCCGGCCTCATCCACGCGATACTCCGCGCATGAACACGCCATCCCTTGCCCTGATCGGCGGTACCGGCCTTTACCGCCTCGCCGCGCTCGAAGACGTCACCGATTTCACCGCCTCCACGCCCTATGGCGAGGCCTCCGGTCCGGTCCGGATCGGACGGCTCGGCGCGCACACGATCGCCTTCCTCGCGCGTCACGGCGAGGCGCATTCGGTGCCGCCGCACCGCATCAACTACCGCGCCAACCTCTGGCTGCTGCGCGCGGCGGGCGCGAAACGCATCGTTGCGGTGAACGCGGTCGGCGGCATCACCGAGGCCTGGGCGCCGGCCGTGCTCGGCCTGCCCGACCAGCTCATCGACTACACCTGGGGGCGCATCTCGACCCTGTGCGAAGAACCCGGCAGCGAGGTGCTGCACGTGGATTTCGGCGATCCCTACACCCCGTCGCTGCGCCGCGCGCTGCTGCAGGCGGCGCGGCGCGCGGGCGTGCCGGTGGTGGATGGCGGCTGCTACGGCGTGACCCAGGGACCGCGGCTGGAGACCCGGGCCGAGATCGCCCGCCTGCGCCGCGACGGCTGCGACCTGGTCGGCATGACCGCGATGCCCGAGGCCGCGCTGGCGCGCGAACTCGGACTCGAATACGCCGGCCTGGCCCTGGTGGCCAACTGGGCCGCGGGCTGCGGCCCGGAGCCCGAGCGCGAGATCACCATGGACGAGGTGCTGGGCAACGTCGACCGCGCCAGTGCGCCGATCCCGGCCCTGTTGCGCAGCCTGCTCGACGGCTGACGCGGCCCGCCTCATTCGAAGCCGTCGCGCAGCAGCGCGAGGCTGGCGCTGTCGATGCGCGCCGCCAGCGGCAGCGGCGTCGGATCGTCGCAGTCGGCCGCGGTGGCGCCGACCAGCAGGCTGTGTTCGCCCCAGGCGACGATGCCGGCGAGCCACTGCTCGGGCGCCGCGGATTCGCGGCAGGCCGATGCGGGCGGCCGATAGCGGACCGCGCCGATGCCGTCCACGCCGAAGGCCGGATCGAGCGCGTCGGGCAGCGACTGGCCGTCGCCCAGGCGCACGCTGGCGAGGTAGTACCCGGCGCTGGCGCCGGCCGCGCTGGCCAGCGCGCCGGCGAACACGACGCGATCGCCGGGCGCGCCGGTTGCGGCCGCGGCGATCACGCCGAGCGGTTCGCCGTCGAACCCGGGCGGCTGCGGCAGGGCCAGTTCCTGCACCGCGTCGCCGCGCACCACCAGCAGCCGCGGCGCGGTGCCGGTGGCGCTGTCGCCGCTGGCCAGCGCGGCCGCGACCATCAGGCCGCCGCCCACGCGGCGTCCGCGCTGTAGCTCGAAGGGTAGGCCGTCGGGCGTGCCGCTGGCGCTGAGCGCTTCGCTCTGCAGACCGGCATCGAGGCGCAGCAGGCCCCAGGTCGGATCGCCGTCGATCGCGACCGTCGCCAGCGCGCGGACCTTGCCGTCCGCGCCGCGGCGCGCCAGCCGGACGTCGAGACTCATCGCCGCGGCCGTCGCCGGGTGCGCGAGGGCTTCGATCGCGCCAAGCGGCGAGAGGCGCGCGATGAAGCCGCGCCGCTCGCCCGCGTCGTTGCCCAGGCTGCCGCTCACCAGCCAGCCGCCGTCGGCCTCGGGGAACGCGCCGCCGATGCGCAGCCGTGGGAACGGCATCGCTGCATCGGATGGGAACAGCAGGCCGCTGTAGTCGTGCTGGGCCCAGCCACCGAGGTGGAAGTCGGGATCCCAGCCACCGCGCGCGAGATCCACCAGGGCGAGGAAGGCGAAGTCGCGCTCCTGCGGCGAGCGCAGGACCACGAACAGGCGGTCGTCATCGGGGTCGCCGTTGCCAAGGCCCACGCAGGCCGTGGCGGCGCTGGAGGCATCCAGCGCCGCGCTGACCAGCCAGGTACTGATGCCGCCGTCCGCAAAGTCGCCGTCGAGAGCCCCATCGGCCCGGACGCGCATCAGATGCCAGTGCAGGGTGTCCGGCTGCAGCGCCAGGATGCTGGCACCGCCGTCATCGCTGGGGCAGGCGCCGACCACCTCGCCCACCCCCGTGCGTTCGGAGAAGGCGCGCCAGCCGCGGTCGGCGAAGCCGTGGTCGAGCACTTCGCCGGCGCCGGTCCAGCACGGCAGAAGCCACAGCAGGGCAACAAGGACGCACCGGTGCAAGCGGTCGGCGACGGGGCGCTGCGGGTCGGCAGGAAGGCGGGAGGCGATCAGGCGCATGGCGGGATGTCTGGCCAGGAGTGGTCGGGCGGGTCCGGCTCAGTAGACCGAGAACTCGCGCTGATCGAGCAGCAGGCCGTCGGCATGCACTTCGACCCGGTACAGGCCGGGCGAGAAGTCCCCCTGCGCGGCCAGGTAAACCCGCTGGCTCTGGCCGCTGGCATCGAGCGTGCCGCTGAGCAGGTGCTGCTCGTCCAGGCCACGCACCGCGAACCATTCCGCACGCAGGCTGGCGCGCGCGGGGGCGGCGAAGTCGAGCACCACGAATACCTGCTGGCGACCGGCCGGGAACAGGGTGCGGCGTTCGCCCGGCTGGCCGCTGCCGTCGTCGGCGTGCACCGCCATGTCCTCCAGCGCGGGCAGCACCCCGCCACCGCCGCCCATGCCGCCGCCGGCACCGAATGACGCCGGCGGCGTCGCATCGACGCCGCGGGTGGCCAGGCCGGAATCCGCCTGCCCGCCGCCCAGCGCATGCAACGCGAAGTTGTCGAAGGCCGCATTGGTCGAGGCCACCACCGGCGCCAGCGACAGCAGGCCCACGCCGCCCGAAGCCGGCAGGCCGGTATCGCTCGCGCGCGCCAGCTCGATGCCATCGACCAGCAGCCGCAGCGAGCTGCCCACGCATTCGCCGCGCACGCGGCTGCCGCGTGCGGGGTCGAAGCCGAGCGCGCCGCGCGCGAGGAACTCGGCCTCGCCCTCGCGCACGCGGACGATCTCGAAGTGGCCGGAAGCGATCAGGTTGAAGGCGTAGAAGTTGCGCCCGTCGCCGACGCGGCAGGCCACGCCGGCGCGCGAGTCCGGGTTGGACGCGTCCAGCCGCACGTCGCTCTCGACCGCCATGTCGGCGCCCGGCGCGCGCACCGGCGCCGGCGCCAGGGCGTAGCTGAGGCTGCGCAGCGGGCTGATCAGGTATTCGCCGCCGACCACGGTGTCGACCGCGGAAAGATCGCCGCTGCTGTCGGAGTCCGGCCAGCCGGCGGTGCTGGAGAAGTCGTGCTGGTAGACGGTCTGCTGGGCCGGGACGGCGGCCGAGGCCAGGGCGAGGACGAGGGCGGGCAGGGCGTGGCGGATCTGGATGCGCATGGCGGTGCTTGCGGTGGGTTGGCGGACGACGGGTCCAGCCTTCCCAACCCCATGCGCAGGTCGGGCGCCTTTTCTCCGGTCCGCCTCAGCGAGCCTCCGGACACAGGGCCGCCGCCTCGCGCAGCGCCTCGGCCAGGGCCGGCGGCGGCGGGTCCGCGCTGGCGGTCCTCTCCCAGGCGGCGTCGACCCTGGCCCTGGCCGCGGCATCCGCGCGTTGCGGACACTCGAGCACGGCCAGCACCAGCTCCGCCTCGGCCACCTGCGCATCGGGCACTTCGGCCGCCCGGCGCGCCGCGAGCGCGATCTCCGCGCTGCGGCGGGCGTCGTCGCGCTGACCACCGAGCAGCAGGAGCAGGGCCAGGTCGCTGGCGACCGTGCCGCGGCTGCGGTGGGCCGCGGGATACAGCGCCTCGGCCTCGTGCGCGGCCTGGCGCATGAGCGCCAGCGCCCCGGCGCGGTCGCCGTTCGAGTGGCGCGCCCAGGCCAGGGGATGCGCCAGCAGGATGCGCACGTCGTGCGGGGCCGGGAACACCTGTTCGGCGCGGCGCCAGCCTTCCTCGAGCAAGGCCAGCGCAGCCGCGTTGTCGCCGCGACGCTGCGCGTTGCGGCCGAGCGAGCGCAGCAGGCGGATCGCATCGGGATGGTCCGGGCCATAGAGCTGGCGAATGAGGACTCCAGCCTCCTCCAGTTCCGCCTGTCCGCCGGCCGCGTCGCCCTGGCTGGTGCGGATCTCGCCCAGGTTGCGCAGGGTGTGCGCCAGCTGCGGCAGATCGGGCTCGGGCAGGGCGCGCAGCACGGCCAGGGCCTGGCCATAGGCCTGCAGCGCTGCATCGGGTCGGCGCTGGTACTGGTGCAGGTTGCCGAGGTTGGCGTGCAGCTCGGCCTCGAGCGCGTCGCCCTCGTGGCCGCGCGCGCGGCGCAGGGCCAGCAGCGACTCGTTCGCGCCCTGGGCGTCGGCGTAGTGGCCGAGGTTCTGCAGCGCGACCAGGCGTGCGTGCAGCGCCATCTCCTCGCCGTCCTGGTCGCCGTCGCGCGCGAAGGCCTGCGCCGCTTCGGTCAGCAGGCCGAGGGCGGCTGGATTCTGGCTGAGTTCGATGTAGGTCTCGCCGATCGCCTGCAGCAGGCGCGCGCGCAGCACGTCGGGAACGTCGCGCTGGCTGCGCAGGCGCTCAACGCTCTGGTCGAGCGCCTCGCGCAGGGTCAGCTCCTCGCCCTGCGCGCGCGAGGGGTCGGCGCGGCCGACGATGTCGACGATCAGGTCGAGCGCGCGCTCGGCCACGGCGCGCTCGGCCTCGGTGCGCGCCAGCTCGCGCTGCAGGCTCCAGACGAAGCCGGCGCTGAGCGCGAGCATCGCCGCCGCCGCGAGCAGCACCCGCCAGCGCCGACGCAGGAACTTGCGCAGGCGGTAGCCCGCGCCTCCGCGGTGCGCGTGGACGGGTTCGCCGGACGCGTAGCGGTCGAGGTCGGCCAGCAGCGCCTCGACACTGGGGTAGCGGTGCTCGGGCTCCTTGCGCAGGGCCACGGCGCAGATCGCGTCGAGGTCGGCATTGACCTGCCGGGCGAAGGGCAGGCCATGGCGGCGCGCCAGCTCGGCGGGTGGCGGCGGCGTGTCGCGTTCGATCGCGCGCAGCAGGGCCGGTCCCGTGTGGTGCGCGAACGGCGGCGCGCCGGCCAGCAGTTCGTACAGCAGCAGGCCGAGCTGGTAGATGTCGACCGCGGCCGAGGTGGGCTGGCCAGCGACCTGTTCCGGTGCCGCGTAGCGCGGGGTCAGCGCGCGCGTGCCGGTCGCGGTGGCGGCGGCCTCACCGAGGCCGCGGGCGATGCCGAAGTCGAGCAGGTGGGGGCGGCCTTCGGCATCGACCAGCACGTTGGCCGGCTTGAGGTCGCGGTGCGCCACCAGCATGCGGTGCGCGTACGACACCGCTTCGGCGATGCGGCGGAACAGGACGAGACGGGTCGCCAGGTCGGGCGTGCGGCGCGCGATGAAGCGGTCAAGGGTTTCGCCTTCGACGTACTCCATGACCAGGTAGGGCGAACCGTCCTCGGCCTCGCCCGCATCGAGCAGGCGCACGATGCCCGGATGCACCAGCCGGCCGAGCAGGGCGCGCTCGGCCTCGAAGCGCTGGCGCCAGGCCGGATCGGCGCCGGCGGCGTCGAGCACCTTGAGCGCGACCCGGCGGGTGAAGCGGCCGTCGGCGCGCTCGGCCAGCAGCACGCGGCCCATGCCGCCGCGCCCGATCTCGCCCAGCACGCGGTAGCCGCGCGCGGCCGCGACGTCGGACGCCAGGGCTGGCTGCGCAGCCGGGCGCAGGCGCGGATCCCCGCGCGCGGCCAGCATGGCCACGACCTCGTCGAGCAGCGACGGATCCTGCAGGCGCAGGGTGGCGAGTTCCGCATCGACAGCCTCCGCCGGCAGGTCGGCGAGCCGCTCGAAGGCGTCGCGTACGCGGCGGAAGTGCTCGGCTTCCGCGCTCATGCGCGCAGTTGCCGCAGCAGCCAGGCGCGCGCGCTTTCCCAGCGCCGGTTGACCGCGCTCGGGTGCAGGCCGAGCGCTTCGGCGGTCTGTTCGATGCTGAGGCCCAGGAAGTAGCGCAGTTCGACGATGCGGGCCTGCTCCGCATCGAGCGTTTCCAGCCGGGCCAGGGCGCCGTCCAGCGCCAGCACGTCGAGCGGCACCGACTCCCCCGGCAGGTCGAGGATCTCCTCCAGCGACAGCGCGGCCTGGCCCTGGCCGCGCTTTTCCGCCTGGCGCCGGCGGGCGCGGTCGATCACCACCTCGCGCATGGCGCGCGCGGCGCTGCCGAAGAAATGGCGGCGGTTCTCGAAGCTGGGCTGGGCGTGGCCGCAGAGGCGGAACCAGGCCTCGTGCACCAGCTCCGTGGCCTGCAGCGAGCGCGCGCCCCATTCGCGCTCCAGCTGCGCCCCGGCGAGGCGGCGCAGTTCCGCGTAAAAGCGCCGGATCAGGTCGTCGCCGGCCTCACGCTCGCCGCGGTTCCAGCGGTCCAGCAGGGCGATGGTTTCGCTCTCGGTCTGCATGCGCCCCCCAGTGCGCGCGCCCCGGCCAGGGGCAGGTGGCGGCGGCCGGAATCCACGCCGGCAGCCGCCCCGGCTATTATCTGCGCCCGGAATCCATGGAGCAGCAAGCGCATGCGGATCGCCATTTTCGGGACCGGCTACGTCGGCCTGGTCTCGGGCGCGTGTTTCGCCGAGGTCGGAAACACGGTCACCTGCGTCGACATCGACCAGGCCAAGATCGAGGGCCTGAAGCAGGGCGTGATCCCGATCTACGAGCCGGGCCTGGAGGACCTCGTGGTCTCCAACCACGCCGCCGGCCGCCTGCGCTTCACCACCGATCCGGACGAGGCCCTGCGCGAGTCCGAGGTGGTGTTCATCGCCGTCGGCACGCCGCCGGACGAGGACGGCAGCGCCGACCTGCGCCACGTGCTGGCGGTGGCCCGCACCATCGGACGCCACATCGAGCGCCCGACCGTGGTGGTGGACAAGTCGACCGTGCCGGTCGGCACCGCCGAACGCGTCAGCGCCACCATCGACGCCGAGCTGGCCGCGCGCGGCCAGGCCTTCGCGGTGCCGGTCGTCTCCAATCCCGAGTTCCTCAAGGAAGGCGACGCGGTCAACGACTGCATGCGGCCCGACCGCATCATCATCGGCTCGGACAGCGCGCAGGCGATCGAGCGCATGCGCCGCCTGTACGCGCCGTTCAACCGCAACCACGAGCGCCTGATCGTGATGGACGTGCGCTCAGCCGAACTGACCAAGTACGCCGCCAACGCCATGCTGGCGACC
>JANJTY010000048.1 GCA_024710865.1 Lysobacteraceae bacterium
CCCAGCGACCACGCGCCGGTCTGGGCGGAACTGGCGGGCTGAGGCAGCGGCGTGACCGGCGGCGCTGGCGCGTGGCTCACGCCTGCGTGGCGCCGAGCGCCGCGCGTCCCGCCTGTCGCTCGAGGTCCGCACCCGGGACGCGCTTGCGCGCGCGCCGGCCGGTCCAGTAAAGCAGCCCCGTCACGAGCAGGAAGGCCGGCAGCAGGCCGGTCAGGGCCAGCGCGATGCGCATGGGCCAGCCGCCCACGGCGGCGACGTGGAGCGGATAGATCGCGTTGCTCAACCGTGCGCCAGCCGCATCCTTGGTGGCGTCGACGCGCAGCGCGACCCGTCCGCCGTCGCGCGTGACGCCGACCAGGCTGCGCCCCACCGGATGCCACTCGCCCGCGGCGCGGGCGCGGAACACGATCACCGGCGCGGTCGATGCCTCGGGCGAGACGCGCGCCAGGCGAGCGCCGGGCAGGGCCTGCCGTGCGCGTGCCAGGACGGCGTCCCAGTCCACCGCGCTCGCGGCCGCGTCGGTGCCCGCCGTCGGCGCGGGCGGCTCCCGCTCGCCCAGCGCGCCGACCAGCACGCTGCGGAACCCGGCCGAATGGATCATGCCGACGCCGGTCAGGGTCGCGAGCAGCAGCAGCGGCAGCAGCAGCACGCCACTGCTGCGGTGCCAGCTCAGCCAGCGCCGCAGCGGCGGGCCGCTGTGCCAGCGCAGCTGGGCCAGCAGCCGACCGGCGTTCGGCCACCACAGCCAGAGGCCGCTGAGCAGAAGGCCGAGCGCGATCCAGCCGGCGATGCCAAGGATCTCCTTGCCCGTGGCGCCGCCCAGCAGCTCGACATGCCAGTGGTGCAGCCACATGAGCCAGTCATCCCGGTGGTCGCGCACGAGCAGCAGGCTGCCGTCGCCCGGCGCGAAGTAGGCGCGGCGCCCATCGGCCAGGTAGGCCTGCCAGACCGGCAGCTCCGCCCGCGGCAGGTCGAGCGCCGTGATTCCGAGCCGGGACTCGTCGGCCAGCAGCCGGGCCATCACCGCGCCGCGCGCCTCGGGCTGGTGGCGCGCCAGTTCGGGGTGCTCGAGCAGGAGCAGCTCGGTGTGGAACACCAGCACCGAGCCGGCCAGCGCCACCAGCGCGAACACCGTGCCGACGACCAGCCCGGCCCAGCGGTGCAGCCAGGCCAGGGCAGGGCGCAGCCGTGGCCTGCGGCGTCGCGGCGTGGCGCTCGGGTCCATGCGCGCCGGACGGCTCAGAAGCGCCGCGACCAGGCCAGGCTGAGCACGCGCCCGCGTCCGGCGACGTAGTCGTCGTTCGAAGGCGTGGTCTGCGAGTAGTAGCTGATGAACTGCTCGTCCAGAAGGTTCTCCAGCCCGAGCGAGAGCCGACCCAGCGGCAGCGCGAGCGAGGCCTGCAGGTCGAGCGTGGTGTAGCCCTCGAAGGCCGCCACCTCGGTTCCGAAGCGATCGAAGCGGCGGTCGAAGGCGCGGCTCGCCTGCAGCCGGGTGGCCAGCGTTTCGCTCCAGGCGCGCTCCCAGAACAGGCTGGCGCGGTCGGGGCTGATGTTGATGCCCTCGAGGTCGGTGTCGATGCGGCCGTCCTGGTCGCGGTCGTAGCGTCCCTCGGCCTGGGCATAGGCCAGACCGAGCCGATCGGCCCGGCCCAGGCGCAGGGCGAGGTTGCCCTCGATGCCGCGGATCTCGGTGGCCTGGCGGCTGACGTTGTAGCTGTCCGAGGCCGGGTCGTAGACCAGCAGCGAGCCGAGCTCCGAGTCCGACCAGTAGGCCGCGAGGTGCGCGCTCCAGCGGCCGTCGTCGTAGTCGAGGCCGAGCTCGCGGTTGTCGGCCACCACCGGCGAGAGATCGACCAGGCTGTCGACGTCCTGCCCGGGCCGGTTGATCGCGCGCAGCACGCGGCCGATGTCGGCCACGGTGTAGCCCTCGGCGTAGGAGCCGTAGACGGCCAGCGAATCGCTGGCCTGCCAGCTCAGGCCGATATTGCCGAGCGTCTCGCGCGTCTTGGGCGTGCCGCCGGCAACGGGCTGGGCGCCGTAGATCGGCAGGGTCACGTAGTCGTCGACCTCCAGTTCGCCGCGCTCGTGGCGCAGGCCGCCGATCAGGCTGAGTTCGCCCAGGTTCCACTGCAGCTGCAGGAAGGGCGAGAGCGAGCGGTAGGTGGTTTCCGGTACCCAGTCCAGGCCGGCTTCGAGCAGCGCCTGGTAGGTGGTGTCGCGCTGCAGGTCGAGCCCGACGGTGGCCTGCAGCGGCAGTCCGCCCAGCTCCGGATGCGACCAGCTGAACTTGCCGCCGAGCTTCTCCGAGACGTTCTGCGACTGGTCCTGCCAGATCGAGCCTGGATCGTTGCGGAAGAAGTCGACCCAGGGGCTGGAGCCATAGCGCGCGGCGAAGTCGACCCAGAACAGCTGCGCCTGCAGTGCGCCGCCGGCGAGGTCCGCATCGCTGTAGTCGAGCGCGAGCTGGGTGGAGCGGTTGCGCGGCGGCGCGAGCGGACGTTCGCCGGGAATCGAGGTGGCGGGCCGGCCGCTGGCGACGTCGCCGTCGACCGAAACGTAGTCGCCATCGCCCTCGAGCGCGTAGCGGCTCGCGCTGATCTGCAGGCGGCGCGCGTCGTCGGGATTCCAGCCGAACTTGGCGAACAGGTTGGTGGCGCGCGAGTCCATCAGGTCGCCCTGCAGGCCGTTCACCGCCAGCGCCCCGCCGTCGCCGTCGTAGTGCAGGCCCTCGGTCGCGTGCGAGAGTCCGCCGACAAGATCGAACGCACCGCGACGGGTGCCGACCAGCCAGGAGGCGCGGGTGCCGGTGGCGTCCGACGCGCCCGGCAGGGCGGTGCTGGCGCCGAGCGAGACATCGTTCCAGGTCTCGCCCGCCTCGCGCGGGGCGCGCTTGGTGATGATGTTGATGATGCCGCCGGAAGCGCCCAGGCCCTGCAGCGCGTTGGCGCCGTGGATGACCTCGATGCGCTCGATCATGGCCGGGTCGATGGTGTGGGCGTCGCGCGCGCCATCGCGCAGCGGCGTCGACTGCGGCACGCCATCGACCAGGTAGAGCGGCTGCCGGCCGCGCAGGGACTCGCCGAAGCTGGTCATCTTCTGGCGCGAGGGCGCGAAGGCCGGAATCAGGTTGGCCAGGATCTGCGACAGATCGCTCGTCAGGGCCAGCTGCCGCTCCAGCTGCTCACGGTCGATCACGGTGATGGTGTTGGGCAGGGCCGAATCCGACCAGGGCAGGCGGCTGGTGCTGGCCGATACCGTCACCGCGTCGAGGCGCGCGGGGGTTTGATCAGCTGGGGCGATGGCGGGAAATGCGGCGGTGATGACCAGAACGAGGGGGGCAAGGCGGGGCATGCGGTCCGTGGCGGCAAGAGCGATGCACGGATCGTAATGCGAAACATTCGCATTCGCAACGGCGGATGACCCTCGGCCGCGGCGCCGAACCCGTCGTGTCTTCCTGCCTGGGCCTCCCCACGCAATGTCCCCCTGCGGCGCGCCTTGCCGTTCTGATCGAAACCTTGCCAATGGAGCGCGCCATGCGCCGCAGTCCCGCCCGTTCACTGCTGCTACTCCCGCTGCTGCTGGGCAGTGCCGGCGCCTCGGCGGCCGTGTTCTGCGTCGGCAATTCCAGCCAGCTGGCGCAGGTCCTGGCGCAGAGTTCCGGTGACGGGCAGGCGGACGAGATCCGTCTCTTCATCGGCCATTACGCCCCGGGGTCGGGCGGCTTCCTGGCCCAGCTCGGCGCGGGGGACGAACTGCTGATCTCGGGCGGCTGGTTCGGCTTCGGACCCTGCAACACCTGGAACCAGCTGGGCGACGTGCGCCTGACGGTGCTGGATGGACTCGGGGCGTTCCCGGCCCTGGCCATCGATGCGGGTGCCGGCGCAGGCGACATCAGCGTCGCCAACCTGAGTGCGATCAACGGCCAGAGCGGGAACCATCACGCCGGCGGCATCAGCATCGCGAACTCGGCCAGCTTCCACGGCGACATCCGCATCGACCGGGTCTGGGTGGACGGCAACAGCGCACCGCTCGGTTTCTCCGGGGGCATCCTGGCGCAGACCGGCGACGGCACGGTGCACGTGCGCGGCAGCGTGGTCACCAACAATCTGGGCCTGGAGGCCGGCGGCCTGCGCATCGGCGTCGGCGGCAACGGGCAGGCCTTCGCCAGCAACAACGACGTGTACTTCAACGTCGCGAACGACACCTGGGCCGGCGGCGTGCAGTGCGTCGGCAGCGGTCCGTGCACGGTGGCCAACAGCCTGATGCGGAGCAACTTCGGGCGCGGCCAGCACCCGGACTCGGCGCAGGGCGATGTGCTGGCGAACGCCAACATGACCCTGCTGCACAGCAGCTACGCCGTGATCACGGGCACGCCGAACGCGGCCAGCGACGGCAACACCCAGGCTTCCATCGGCGTGAAGCTGGTGGACGGGCTGTGGCGGCCGAGCGGCGGCGCCACGCTGACGGATACGGGCCTGTGGCCGGTTCCCGGTGGGGCGCTGACGGTCGACCATGGCGGCGACGCGCGCGTGCTCAGCGGCGCCATCGACATCGGCGCCTACGAGTATGCCGGCGTGCTGCGCGACGGGTTCGAGCAGGCGCCGGGGGCCAACTGATCGCAGCCCGGGCGACGGCGACCCTCGATGCAGGTTGCAGCACGAGGCAGCGCTGCCTTGGTCGGTCGGCGCAGCCTTCGGCCACCGCTGTCGCGGGCCTTAGCAGAGCCGCGCTCGCCGCCATCGGCACTGCGTCGATCAGGACCCGCGCCATGTCGAAGTCAGGATCGGCGAGCGGGTTTCCGCCCTTATTCCGTCGACGACTGCTCGGTACAGACCCGGTTGCGGCCTTCCTGCTTGGCGCGGTACAGCGCCGCATCCGCGCGCGATAGCAGGCGCTCGTGGTGGCCGAAACCGGCGTCGCCGGCCAGGCCGATGCTCACGCTCAGGCGCAGGCCGGGCGCGAAGCCGACGCAGTCGATGGCCTGCACGGCCAGGCGCAGGCGCTCGCACAGCGCCAGCGCCGCGTCGAGCTCGGTGTCGGGCAGGAGCAGGGCGAACTCCTCGCCGCCCCAGCGCGCCACCGTGTCGGACGCGCGCGCGGTCTCGCGCAGGGTGTGGGCGACGGCCTTCAGGGCCTCGTCGCCGGCGGCATGCGACCAGCGGTCGTTGATCGCCTTGAAGTGGTCGATGTCGACCACGGCGAGGCACAGCGGCCGGCCGCTGCAGCGCGCGCCGGCCACGGCTTCGGCCAGGCGCGCATCGAAGGCGCGGCGGTTCGCCAGACCCGTCAAGGTATCCTCGTGCGCCTGCCGCTCGAAGGCCTCGGACTGCTCGCGCAGGCGTTCGAGCAGGGCGCTGCGCTCGGCGTCGGCCGCGAGCAGGCGTTCGGTCTGGCGGTTGAGGTCGGCGGTGCGCTGCTCGACCAGCGCGCTGAGCTGGATCTCGCGCTGGCGCAGCTGGCGCAGGCGCAGGCGGATCACGAGCAGCACCAGCGCCACGATCGCGAACAGGCCCAGTGCCTGCACCTCGGCGCGCTGCCACAGACGCGGCGCCACGCTGAACCGCCAGCTGGCCTCGCTCTCGCTCCAGCGGCCCTGCGGGTAGGCCGCCTGCACGCGGAAGCGGTATTCGCCCGGCGGGAGGTTGGTCAGTTCCGCCGTGCTCTGCGTACCGCGTTCGACCCAGTCGGCGTCGAAGCCGTCGAGGCGGTAGCGGTAGCGGATGCGCTGCGGCATCACGAAGCCGAGTCCGGCGAAGTCGATCTCGACGCGGTTGCTGCCGGGCCCCAGGCGCAGGCCGTCCTGCACCGGCACCTCGCGGCCATCGACCGCGATGCGCTCGATCACCGCCGGAGGTGCGTGCTCGGCGAACTGGCTGAGGCGCTCGGGACGCACCGCGGCGATGCCGCCGGCGGTGGCGAACCAGACCGAGCCGTCGGGGCGCAGCGCGGCAGCCGGGCCCGAGCCACCATTGCACTGCGAACTGGCCATGCCGTCGGATTCGGTGAAGCGCTCCACCGCAAGCCGCGCCTGGCGGCCCTCGACCACCGCCTCGGCCTCGTCGCGCCGGATGCGCAGCACGCCGCGGTTGCCGCTCAGCCAGATGTGGTCCTCGTGGTCGAAGGTGACGCTGAACAGCTTCTCGAAGGGCAGCCCGGCATCGCGGCCGACCACGCCGAGCGCGCCATCGCGCTGACGGTAGCGGATCAGGCCGCGGTCGGAGCCGATCCAGACCGCGCCGCGCGGGCGGTCCTCGCGCAGGGCGAAGGCGTACGCCGCGCCGACGCGCTCCAGCGGCAGGGTGCGCAGGCCCTTGCCGTCATGGATCGCAATGCCCGCACCGGTGCCGATCCAGACCTCGCCGTTGGCGCGGGCCAGCAGGCTGAGCACGAAGTTGCCGGGCAGCCCGCTGGTCTCGTCGAAAGTGGTGAGCCCGTTCGCGTCGCGCCGCGCGGCGCCGAGCGCGGTGCCGATCCAGAGCGTGCCCTGGTCCGTTTCGACGATGGCGCGTACCTCGTTCGCCGGCAGACCGTGCGTGCGATCGATGTGTTCGACAAGGGCGCCATCGCGCCAGCGCCAGAGCCCGCGCGCGAAGCTGCCGATCCAGACGTCGCCGTTGCCGGCCTCGGCCAGGCTCAGCACCGATTCGCGCTCGAGCTCGGTACCCAGACCGATGCGCTCGATCCCGCCGGGTCCGAAGCGGTTGAGGCCCTCGCTGGTGCCGACCCAGAGGCTGCCGTCGCTGTGCGCCAGCACGCTGCGGACGAAATCGCTGGCCAGGCCGCGCTGGCGCGTATGGCTGCTCATCGGCGCGTCGCGCAGGCGCAGCAGGCCGCCGTTGGTGCCGATCCAGAGGCTGTCCTCGCGGTCGCGCAGCAGCGACAGCACGCGCGAGTTGGGCAGGCCCTCGGCCACGCCGAAGCGCTCCACCCCGCGCGCGCTCAGGCGCACCAGTCCCGCATACACCGTCCCGACCCAGATGCTGCCGTCGGCATCGACCAGCAGCTGGCTGACCGCGTCATCGGCCAGTTCGGCTGCAAGCGGTTCGAAACCGGCATCCGCGCGTGCGCGAAAGGCGCCGCGCTCGGTCCCGACCAGCAGTCGCCCGGCGCCGTCCACGGCCAGTGCCGTGACCGGCGCCGCGGGCAGGCCGGCGTCGGGCGGCGCGGCGCGCAGGCGCTCGCCATCGAGCAGCAGCAGCCCGGCCGTGCTGGCGAACCAGACGCGCCCCAGCCCGTCCTCCAGGATGGCCTGCACGCCGCTGGCGGGCAGGTCCCGCTGTGGCGCATAGGCGATCCGGCCGCCGTCCGGGTCGATGCGCAGCAGCCCGTTGGCTTCGGTTCCGACCCAGAGCCGTCCGGTGCGATCCTCATGCAGCGCGACGACCAAGCCAGCGGCGGGCTCCAAGCCCTGCCAGCCGGTCTCGACCCGTCGCGCCAGTCCGCCGCGCGCGCCGCCCACCATCAGGCCGCCGCTGCGGTCGAGGGCCAGGGTACGCAGGCCGGCATCCGGCAGGCCAAGATTGGTCGGCCGGTCGAACACCTCGAACTCGCGCCCGTTGAAGCGCGCCGGCCCTTCCCAGGTCGCGAACCAGAGGTAACCGTCCGGTGTCTGCGCCATCGCGTTGATGGTGTTGTGCGGCAGGCCCTCGCGCGTAGTCCAGACCTCGCGGAAGTAGTCCTGCAGCGGCGCGGGCGTTGCGCTGGCCAGGCTGCTCGCAAGCGCCGCGCACAGTGCCAGCATCGACGCCAGCATCCGCGACGGGAATCCTGCGAAGGGCCGCACCGGCATGTCATCTCCGAACCAGAGGCGACAGGCTAACGCAGGCCGAAGCCCGGTGTGTGCATGCTGCAGCGCAGGGCGTCGGCGTTGCCGTTTCGCCCAGGTCCGGAGCGGTGCTGCACTCAGGCGCAGGCCCCTC
The DNA here is from genome assembly GCA_024710865.1 of Lysobacteraceae bacterium. Lineage (GTDB taxonomy): Bacteria > Pseudomonadota > Gammaproteobacteria > Xanthomonadales > Xanthomonadaceae > JANJTY01. The sequence continues at coordinate 7,920 of JANJTY010000048.1, forward strand.
CAGGGCTCGGCGAAGGACTGGGGTCGATCGGTTTGACCTGCAGCCAGAAGGTGTCCGGCCCGGCTTCGGCATACAGCCCCCACCCGATCCGCGCCAGAAGTCGCGCGGACAACGCCAGGCCCAGGCCGAAGCCGGAGGCGTCCTGGCCGCTCGTGGCGGGGTTGCGTATACCCAGGCACTCGGGCGACAGGTGGATCTCGATGCGCCCCGGCGCACCGTGCTGGACGGCGTTGAGCAACAGGTTGCCCAGCACGGCCTCGACCGCAGCCGGCGGCAGCTGCCAGTGCAGGGCTCCCCGCACGGCTGGCGTGAAGCGCTGGCCACGCTGCGCGGCGAGCGGCGCCAGCTCCTCGAGCAAGGCATCGAGCAGCGGGCCGACCTCGACCGCGTCGACCGCCGGCGTCGCCTCGCCCAGCCAGAGCACGGCGGCGCTGGCGCGCTCGAGCCGCTGCAGGCTGCGCTGCAGGCGTTTCGTGGCGGCGTGCTGCCGGTCCGACGGCGCCAGGCTGGCGAGCGCCAGGCGTGCGCTCTGCAGGGGCGTGCGCAACTCGTGCGCGAGGAAGCGCAGGGTCTCGGACTCGCGCTGCAGCGCCGCCAGGCGTGCATCGAGCGCGTCGGCCAGGGCGTTTCCGAAGCGCTGCAGCTCGGCCACCGGCTGGCTCGCGGCGGCAAGGCGCAACGCCGCCGCGTCGGCGCTGCGGTCCAGCGTGCGCAGCAGGTCCTGCATCGCCGCGTCGATGCGGCGCACGAAGCGCCGCGCCAGCCAGGCCGCGAGCACCAGCACCACGCCCAGTGCGCCGAGCAGCACGGGCAGGGAACGGCGCAGGGCCGGCCCCACGCGCAGCTGGTCCTGCGCGTCCAGCACCAGGAAGCGCGGGCCTTCCGCATCCGGGGCGAGGGCGCGCAGGTGCACGTAGCGATCCGGGGCGAGACGGAACTCGCGCAGCGCGCCGGCGCGCAGCTGCGCCAGCGCCTCTCGTCGCGCGATGGGGAAGTCTTGCGGGCGCAGCAGGCGCAGCGGCGGCTCGGGTGCGTGACCCTGCGCCAGCGCCCGCTCGGCCGCCACCAGGCGCTGGTCGATGAAGCTGTCCTCCAGCACGAACAGGGCGAGGGCCGCGACCACGGCCAGGCCGATCAGCAGCGCGGCCGCGAACAGCGTCCACTGCAGCACCAGCAGGCGGCGCAGCGAACGCGGCTTCACGCGGTCGCGCCGAAACGCACGCCGAGCCCGCGCACGCTGTGAAGGGGCGCCTGCCCGAAGGTCTCGCGCAGGCGTCGGCGCAGTTCGTAGAGATGGGTGCGCAGATCGTCGTCCTCGCCGGGAGCGCCCCACAGCGCCTCGCCCAGTTCGGCGCGACTGACGCAGCCCGGGCTGGCCCGCATCAGGCAGGCGAGCAGGCGCGTGGCCGAGGGCCCGAGCTGCAGCTCGCGTCCATCCTGCAGGAGCAGTCCGCGCTGCGGGTCGAGGCGGAAGCCGGCCGCCTCGATCCATCCACCGGCGCGAACGGGCACGTGCCGAACCAGGGCGCGGATGCGCGCCGCCAGCTCGGCCGGCTCGAAGGGTTTGACCACGTAGTCGACCGCGCCGGCCTCGAAGCCGGCGAGGCGGTCCTGCAGGCTGCCGCGCGCGGTCAGGAACAGCACCGGCGGCGTCGGGTCGCCGCCCTGCTTGAGGCGTCGGCACAGGGCAAGCCCGTCCTCGCCCGGCAATTGCACGTCGAACAGCCAGAGGTCGAAGCGCTGCTCGAGCAGGCGCGCTCCGGCCTCGCGCGCGCCGAGCGCGTGCTCGACCTCGATGCCCAGCGGTTCGAGGTAATCGACCAGGCCGCCGGCCACGTCCAGGTCGTCCTCGACCAGGAGGACGCGCAGCGGCGCCGGCATCCGCTCAGGCACGCGCCAGCCTCGCCAGATCGATCGTGCGCTTGGCCTCGCCGCGCAGGGTGGCGATCACGCCGTGCATCAGCAGCAAGCGGTTGTCGACCGCTCCCAGCCGCGGCTTGAGGGCGAGGGCGGCATCGAAACCCTCGCGCTGCAGGACGTGCAGCAGGTCGACCGCGCGCTCTTCCGGGCTGCGCGGGCGCGCCGCCGGCGTCGCGCCCAGCGCGCGCACCGTGGCCTCGGCCAGGGCCCAGGTCGACCAGGGATTCTGGCCGGTGAGCAGGCGACCGTCCTGCACGACGTGCTCCAGGTACATCGGACCCTCGACGAACCGCGCCTCGCGCGCCAGCGCATCCTGCAACAGGAAGCCCAGGCGCTGCACGGGGTCGTCCATCAGGAACAGCTCCTCGGCGTTGCTGAAGGCGGTGACGCGCCGCCCCGCCAGCAGGGCGCGGCCATCGGCGCCCTGCACGCCGAGCAGGGCGGCCGGCCCGTGGCAGACCGCGGCGATCGCGCCGCCGGCCGCGTGCACCTGCGCGAGAATGCGCTGCAGCACCGGATTGCCGTGCAGGTCGAACATCGCGCCCTTGCCGCCCACGACATAGACCGCCGCATACCGCGAGGCGTCGACCGCGTCGAGGCGCAGGGTGCTGGCCATCGCGGCGCGGGTGACCGGATCGTTGAGGAAGGCGTAGTCGGCATCGACCAGGTCGTCATCGACCACGCGCGGCGCTTCGCCGCCGGCGGGGCTGGCCAGGTCGACGGCGAAACCGGCCGCCTCGAACACCCAGTACGCGCGCGACAGTTCGGTCAGTTCGTAGCCGGCGCGGCCGCGACCGTCCAGGGTGCGCTCGGTGCTGCTCAGCACCGCCAGGATGCGGCCGCGTGGCGGCACTGGCGTGGTGGGCAGCCAGGCCAGGTCGGCGCGGGTGGCGTCGGGCCTGCCGCCGCTGTGACGGAAGTCGAGGCCGCTCCACCACAGCCAGGCGGCCAGCACGGTGGCCAGGGCCAGGCTGGTGAACCCGAGCAGCCAGCGGATCCAGCGTGAACGCAGCATCAGGCGTGTCCTTCTCAAGCAGGGGACACCAGCCTGCCCGGCCTGTCTCAGCCGGGACTCAAGCCTGCGCGCCGCCGGCCCGAGCGCCAGCCCGGTTGCGCTCAGGCCCGATCGCGCCCCCCGAGCCGGATCGCGCCAGCCGCCACCAGCGTCGTGGCAAGGAACGCCGCCAGCACGCTGCGGCCCTCGCTGGTGGTGAACAGCTCGCCCTCCACGGCCATGTAGCCGTAGACCAGCCAGGACATGAAGGCACGCGCCAGCGACGTGGCCCAGGGGCTCCAGGTTCCGCCGCCGGGCGCGCGCACAACCTCGTGCCAGCCGAAGTAGAAGCCCATCACTGGCGGTACCAGCACGAAGGCGAACAGGGCGCCGAGCAACAGCGCGACGGGAGCGGCGGGTCTTGGCATGGGGGACCGTGGATGCGGGCAAGGCGCGCACAGTGGAGGTTCGGTTACGGCCGCACCAGTGCCGTAGGTCGTCAGGCCTGCACCCGCTCGGCCTGTGGTGTGGGCTGGGCCCCTGCCCGTATGGTGGCGCTTTCCGTTCCGACCCGGAGTGCCGCGCTCCGGCAGAGAAAACGCATGGCTCGCCCTCCTTCACGCGTCGCCTGGTCGATGGTCCTGCTGATGGCCGCGCTCGCGGGCCTTGCCGTCGCGGCCTGGTTCGCGGCGGGATTCCGAGTGCCATCGCTGGCGCAGGAAGCGGCCGAACCTGCCGAACGCGATCCTGCGATGCCGTCGGCACAGAGCGAGGAGACGCGCCGCATGGTCGCGCGCCTGGAACAGCTCGCTGCCGGCACCGATGGCCGCCGCAACGAGTTCGCCAACGATCGGCGGGTTGCGTGGCTGCGCTCGCTCGACGTCCCGGCCGAGCCGCGCCGGCGCGCGAACTACGAGCGTGAACTCGGCGCCGAGCTGCTCCGCGCCGGATCGACCGAGCTCGCCGTGGACACGCTGCAGGGCCTGTGGGGACGACTGCAGGAAGCACCGGACTGGCGCGACTCGGCCTTCGGGCGGGATGTGCACAGCCTGCTCGCCATCGCGCACCTGCGCGCCGGTGAGCAGGCCAACTGCGTCCGGCAGCGCGGCGGCCAGTCCTGCATCCTGCCCATCCGCGGCAGCGGCGTGCACCTCGACCAGCGCGGATCTCGCGCGGCGATGCGCGAGCTGCAGGCCTTGCTCGACCGCAACCCGGAGGATCTGGAGTCGCGCTGGCTGCTCAACGTGGCGGCGATGACGGTGGGCGAGTACCCGGACGGCGTGCCGGAACGCTGGCGGATTCCGCCCTCGGTCTTCGCCTCCGCGCACGACGTCGGGGAGTTCCGCGACATCGCGTCCAGCGTCGGCCTGGGCGTGGTGGGTCTGGCCGGCGCGGCGATCGTGGACGACTTCGATGGCGACGGCCGTCTCGACGTGTTCGTCACGTCGATGGGCCTGCGCGACCAGGTGCGCTACTTCCGCAACCGCGGCGACGGCCGCTTCATCGAGCAAACCGAGGAAGCCGGCCTGCGCGGCATCGTGGGCGGGCTGAACGCGGTGCATGCGGACTACGACAACGACGGCCACGCCGACAGCTTCATTCCGCGCGGCGGCTGGCTCGGCGCCAACGGGCTGCTGCCGCCCTCGCTGCTGCGCAATCGCGGCGGCGGACGCTTCGAGGACGTGACCGAATCGGCCGGGCTGCTGGATGCTTACCCGTCGCAGTCGGCGGCCTGGGGCGACTTTGACAACGATGGCTGGCTCGACCTGTTCGTCGCCACCGAGTCCTCCGGCGCCACCGGGGATGTTCCGACCCGGCTCTACCGCAACAACCGCGACGGCAGTTTCACCGACGTGGCGAGGCAGGCCGGCGTCGCCGCGGTGGGCTTCTTCAAGGGCGCGGTCTGGGGCGACTACGACAACGACGGACGGCTCGATCTCTACCTGACCGGCATCCAGCGACCGGCGGGAAACCGCCTGTTCCGCAACGACGGGCCGGATGCGGCGGGAAACTGGTCCTTCACCGACGTTGCCGACGAGGCCGGCGTGCGCGGGCCCTGGTCCTCCTTCACGACCTGGTTCTTCGACTACGACAACGACGGCTGGCTGGACCTCTTCGTTTCGGGTTACGCCGGCTCCGTGGCGGCGGTCGCGGCCGACTACCTGGGCATCGGGCAGCGGCGCGAGGGCGAAATTCCCCGGCTGTACCGCAACCAGGGCGACGGCACGTTCCGCGACGTCGCGGCCGAGGTCGGGCTGGATACCGTGCTCATGACCATGGGCGGCAACTTCGGCGACCTCGACAACGACGGATGGCTCGACGTCTACGCCGGAACCGGAAACCCTGACTTCCGCACCCTGGTGCCGAACCGCATGTTCCGCAATGCCGGGGGATTGCGCTTCCAGGACGTGACCACGGCGGGCGGGTTCGGTCACCTGCAGAAGGGCCACGGCATCGCCTTCGCCGACGTCGACCAGGACGGAGACCAGGACGTCTTCATCAAGATCGGCGGCGCCTATACCGGCGACGTTTTCCAGAGCGCGCTGTTCCAGAACCCCGGTCACGGCAACCGCTGGCTCAAGCTCGCCTTGGTAGGGCATTCGAGCAATCGCAGCGCGATCGGCGCGCGCGTGCGGGTCACGCTCGCATCGCCCTCCGGTCCGCGCGTCATCACCACGGTGGTCGGCAGTGGATCGAGCTTCGGCGGCAGCCCACTGCGGCGGGAGCTGGGCCTGGGCGATGCCAACCGCGTCGAGCGCATCGAGATCGACTGGCCTGCGAGCGGGCGCCGTCAGATTTTTCGCGACCTGGCGGTCGATCAGTCCCTGGAGATTCGCGAGGACGCGAGCGAACCGCGACGCCTGGATCTGCCAACGGATTGAGCAGC
>JANJTY010000049.1 GCA_024710865.1 Lysobacteraceae bacterium
GCTCTCCACCGTCATCAGCTCGTCGACGCGCACGCTGCCCGGCACGCAGACGCGGCCGAGGTCGTTGCGCTCCAGGTCGATCAGCATGACGTGCTCGGCGCGCTCCTTCGGATGCCCGACCAGTTCGCGCACGCGCGCCGCCTCATCGTCGCCAGGCAGGCGCGGGCGCGTGCCCGCGATCGGGCGGGTTTCGATCTCGCGACCGTGCACCGCGACCAGGCGCTCAGGCGAGGAGCTGGCCAGCGACCAGCCATCGCCGCGCAGCAGGGCCGCGAAGGGCGCCGGGTTGGCGCGGCGCAGGCGTTGGAACAACGCGGCCGGGTCGGGTGCCTGCGGGAAGCGCGCGCGCCAGGCGCGCGAGAGATTGACCTGAAACACGTCGCCCGCGGCCAGGTAGTCCAGCGCGCTGCGCACCGCCCGGAGATAACCTCCTGGCTCGTCCTCATCGAGCGCTTCCGGCGCCATCCACCCCGGCGCGGGCGGCAGCGCCGCCGCCTGCGACGCGTCGGCGGCGATGCGCTCCAGCCAGTCGGCCTGCTCGGACTCGCAGACGGCGATCACGTCGCCGCTGACGCGGTCGCGCAGCACCGCGGCCGGGCAGCGCAGGGCCAGGGCGCGCGGCAGCGGCCCTGGCGCGTCCGGCAGCCGCAGCACCGGCTCGATCTCGCCGGCCAGTTCATAGGCCAGGAACAGGGCCCAGCCGCCGCGGAACGGAAACGGCGTGGGCTCGTGCGGCCGCCGCAGCGATCGCCACTCGGCATCCAGCGCGGCCAGGAAGCCACCGTCGACCGCGCGCCCGTCGCTGCGATGCAGGCGGCCGTCGCGTTCGCAGACCAGGCCCTCGCCCGCGCTGGCGAGCAGCAGGTCCCAGCGTCCCTGCGGCGTGCCCGCCGCGCTGCTTTCCAGCAGCAACGGGTAGCGCCCAGGCAGCAGGCGCTGCAGGGCGAGCAGGTCCGTGTCCGGCGGCAGGCTGCGCTGCAGGCTCATTCAGCGCGTGCTCGAACCCGTGCCTTACAGCTTTCGGAACACCAGCGTCCCGTTGGTCCCGCCGAAGCCGAAGCCGTTCGACACCGCGACGCGGATGGCGCGCTCGCGCGCGACGTTCGGCACGTAGTCGAGGTCGCAGCCCTCGCCCGGGTTCTCCAGATTGATGGTGGGCGGGATGATGCCGTGGTGCAGGGCCAGCACGGAGAGGATGGCCTCCACGCCACCGGCGGCGCCGAGCAGGTGGCCGGTCATCGACTTGGTCGAGCTGACCATGGTGCGGTGGGCGTGCTCGCCCAGGGCCGTCTTGATCGAGAGCGTCTCGGCCAGGTCGCCCAGCGGGGTGGAGGTGCCGTGCGCGTTGATGTACTCGACCGCGTCCGCATTGACCTTGGCATCGCGCAGCGCCGCCACCATGCAGCGCGCCGGGCCTTCGCCGTTCTCGCTCGGCGCGGTCATGTGGAAGGCATCGGAACTGGCGCCGAAGCCGGCCAGCTCGCAGTAGATGCGCGCGCCGCGGGCCTTGGCATGCTCGTACTCTTCCAGCACCAGGATGCCGGCGCCGTCGCCCAGCACGAAGCCGTCGCGCTCGGCGTCCCAGGGGCGCGAGGCACGCGTGGGCTCGTCGTTGCGGGTGGACATGGCGCGCATCGAGCAGAAGCCGGCCACCGAGGTCGGGCTGGAGCCACGCTCCGCGCCGCCGGCCAGCATCGCGTCGGCATCGCCGTGCTGGATCAGGCGCATGGCCATGCCGATCGAGTGGTTCGAGGTGGCGCAGGCCGAGACCGCGGAGAAGTTCGGACCCTTCATGCCGGTCATGATGCTGAGCTGGCCCGGCAGCATGTTGATGATGGTGCTGGGCACGTAGAAGGGCGAGACCTTGCGCGGGCCGCCCTCGAGGTAGCGCTGGGTCTGCTCCTCGATGCCGACGATGCCGCCGATGCCCGAACCGATCAGGGCGCCGACGCGTTCGGCGTTGGCCTCGCTGATCTCGAGCCCCGCGTCCTGCATCGCCATCAGTCCGGCGGCGACGCCGTAGTGGATGAAGGGGTCCATCTTCTTGGCCTCCTTCGGATGCACCCACTTCGCGATGTCGAAGTCGCGCACTTCACCCGCGATGCGGGTGGCGAAGGCGGAGGCGTCGAAGCCGGTGATCGGGCCGATGCCCGAACGGCCGTTGACGATGGTGTCCCAGGCGGTGGGAAGGTCGTTGCCGACGGGCGATACCAGGCCCAGGCCGGTGACGACGACGCGACGCTGACTCATGCGGCTCTCCCGCTGTCGGATCGGTGTCGGGGTGGATGTGCGGGCCGTGGCCCGGAAGGGAGCGGACGCCGGCGTATGGCGCGGCTCCCCACAAATGCGCGGGGCCGCTGCGAAGAGCGGCCCCGGCGCGACGCTGGAAGGCGTGGATCAGGCCTTGACGTGGGCCTTCACGTAGTCGATCGCCTGCTGCACGCTGGTGATCTTCTCGGCTTCCTCGTCGGGGATCTCGCACTCGAACTCTTCCTCGAGCGCCATCACCAGCTCGACCGTGTCGAGCGAATCGGCGCCCAGGTCGTCGACGAAGGACGCGCTGGGGACGACTTCTTCTTCTTTGACGCCGAGCTGTTCGACGACGATCTTCTTGACGCGCTCTTCGATGCTGCTCATGAGTGAAACATCCTCCCAAGGGGAATCGTGAAAACCGGCGCATTGTAGTGGAAGGCGCGCCGGCGCGGGGACAGCCTAACACCGCTTTCCGGGCCGCGCCGCACGCTGCGCGGCCGGTGGGGAGAAAGCGGCGCTAAGCCTTTGTTATGGCATGTACATGCCGCCGTTGACGTGCAGGGTCTCGCCCGTGATGTAGGCCGCGTCGGGACCGGCCAGGAAGGCCACGGCGCGCGCGATGTCTTCCGCGGCGCCGAGCCGGCCGAGCGCGATCTGGCCGAGCAGGGCCTCGCGCTGGGCCTCGGGCAGGGCACGGGTCATGTCGGTGTCGATGAAGCCGGGGGCAACGACGTTGACGGTGATGCCGCGCGAACCGACCTCGCGCGCGAGGCTCTTGGAGAAACCGATGATGCCGGCCTTGGCCGCGGCGTAGTTGGCCTGGCCGGGGTTGCCGGTCAGGCCGATGACCGAGGCGATGCTGATGATGCGGCCGCGACGCGCCTTCATCATGCCGCGCAGCACGGCCTTGCTGGCGCGGAAGACCGAGGACAGGTTGGTGTCGAGGATGGCCTGCCAGTCCTCGTCCTTCATCCGCATCAGCAGTTGGTCGCGGGTGATGCCGGCGTTATTGACCAGGACGCTGACCGCGCCGAACTCGGCCGCGATGGCATCGACCAGGGCCTCGATCGCGCCCGGCGACGTGACATCGAGCACGCGCCCTGCCCCACCCCACTGCGCCAGACGCTCGCCGATGGCGGCGGCGCCGGCCTCGGTGGTGGCGGTGCCGATCACCGTCGCGCCCAGCGCGGCCAGCTCGGCGGCGATCGCCGCACCAATGCCCCGGCTCGCACCGGTCACCAGCGCGATCTCACCCTTCAGCACTTCGGACATCTTTTCTTACTCC
>JANJTY010000594.1 GCA_024710865.1 Lysobacteraceae bacterium
TACGCCTTGAACTCGCCGCCGAAACGCTCCGCGCCGATCTTCGTCAGCGCCGCCGTCAGCGTCGTCTTACCGTGGTCAACGTGACCGATCGTGCCCACGTTCACGTGGGGCTTGGTGCGCTCGAACTTTCCCTTGGCCATGGCGTTGGATGCGTATCTGCTTGTCGGGTTGATGGGTGGTGCTCACGACTGGAATCGAACCAGCGACCTCTTCCTTACCAAGGAAGTGCTCTACCGACTGAGCTACGTGAGCGGTGTTACCTTTGAAGCGTCCCTGGGGTCAGCTGAACAATGGAGCGGGAGACGGGACTCGAACCCGCACAATCAGCTTGGAAGGCTGAGGTTCTACCATTGAACTACTCCCGCCCGGGGTTCACTTCTAAGCGGTGGTGGAGGGAGGTGGATTCGAACCACCGAAGGCGTGAGCCAGCAGATTTACAGTCTGCCCCCGTTGGCCGCTTGGGTATCCCTCCTGAACGGAGCCGCTTATTGTTGCGCTAGCCGAAGGCGTCGTCAACGCCCCTGTTGCGCGCGCTCCTGCAGGAGGCTGCGCAGCTCGGCCACGTCCCGGCGCAAGCCCCGCACCTCGGCCTCCAGCCCGGCGGCTTCCTCGGCCGTCAGACTGCGCATCGCCTCCAGCGTTTCGACCTTCTCCTCCTCGTGCAGGCTCTGCATCGTGTTGACGATGATCGCGATGAACAGGTTGAGCATGGTGAAGGTTGCGATAAGGATGAAGGGCACGAAGAAGGCCCAGGCCCACGGATGGACCTCCATGACCGGGCGCACGATGCCCATCGACCAGCTCTCCAGGGTCATGATCTGGAACAGGCTGTAGAGCGACTTGCCGAGACTGCCGAACCAGTCCGGGAAATCGGGACCGAACAAGCCCGTTGCGACCACGGCGAACACGTAGTAGATCAGCCCCATGAGCCCGGCGATCGAAGCGATACCGGGCACCGCAGCGAGCAGGGCTTCCACCACGAAACGCAGTCGCGGCATCATCGAGACCAGGCGCAACACGCGCAACACGCGCAGAGCTCGCAGCACCGCGAACGGTCCGGACGCCGGGACGAGCGCGATGCCGACGACCACGAGGTCGAACACGTTCCACGCGTTGCGGAAGAAGCGGGCGCGGAATGCGAACAGCTTCAGCAACAGCTCCACCACGAAGATCGCGAGCGCGAGCAGGTCGAATGCGTGCAGCCAATGGCCGATGGATGCGCGCAGGGCCGGAGAGGTTTCCATGCCCAGGGTGATCGCGTTGAGCACGATCAGCGCCACGATGAAGCGCTGGACGGAAGGCGACTCGACCCAGGCGCCGACGCGGGCGCGCAGGCCCGATCCCGTGCTGGAGATGTCGTTCATGGCAGTCCTCAGACGTTGAACCGGAAATGCAGCACGTCACCCTCCTGCACGATGTAGTCCTTGCCTTCCAGGCGTAGACGCCCCGCCTCCTTGGCTCCGGCTTCCCCGCGCAGCCGGATGAAGTCGTCGAAGCCGATGGTCTCGGCGCGGATGAAACCTTTCTCGAAATCCGTGTGGATCACAGCCGCTGCCTGCGGGGCGGTCGCGCCGCGGCGAACCTGCCATGCGCGCACTTCCTTGACGCCGGCGGTGAAGTAGGTCTGCAACCCGAGCAGGTTGTAGGCCGCGCGGATGACCCGGTTGAGACCCGGCTCCGCGAGTCCGAGGTCGCGCAGGAACTCATCGCGATCGGCATCCTCGAGCTGCGACATCTCCTCCTCGATCGCGGCGCACACCGGCACCACTTCAGCCCCCTCGCCTGCCGCGCGCTCGCGCACGCGATCGAGGTGCGGGTTGTTCTCGAAGCCGTCCTCGCGCACGTTTGCGACATACATGACCGGCTTCAGGGTGAGCAGGAACAGCTCCCGCACCGCGGCCCGCTCCTCCTCGGACAAGCCCAGGGAACGCGCCGGCCTGCCTTCGTCGAGCCCGGCGCGAAGCCGGGCCAGCACGTCCTTGCGTGCGATTGCCTCCTTGTCGCCCGCCTTGGCCGCCTTCTCGGCACGCTGCAGGGCCCGGTCCACCGACTCGAGGTCGGCCAGGGCCAGCTCGGTGTCGATGGTCTCGATGTCGGCGATGGGATCGACCTTGCCCGAAACATGCACGATGTCGCCGTGCTCGAAGCAGCGCACCACATGCGCGATTGCGTCCACCTCCCGGATATGGGCGAGGAACTTGTTGCCCAGGCCCTCGCCCTTCGACGCACCGGCGACCAGTCCGGCGATGTCGACGAACTCGACCGAGGTCGGGATGACCTTCTGCGGCTTGACGATCTCGGCCAGCTGCCCGAGACGCGGATCGGGCACGGGCACCACGCCCACGTTGGGATCGATGGTGCAGAACGGAAAGTTGGCGGCCGCGATGCCCGCCTTGGTCAACGCGTTGAAGAGGGTCGACTTGCCGACATTGGGCAGGCCGACGATGCCGCATTTGATGCCCATTATGGTTCCGTGCTTTGCGATTCGGGATTCGTGGCTGACGGCTCGGAGAGTCGCCAATCACCAAGCCCGGATCAGGTTCGCTTGACGTGCAGCTGGCGCATGGCGGCCTCGAACTGTCCCTGCACGATGTCCGGCATGACCGCGAGGGCGTCGTCGACCGCGCGCAGCAGTGCGGCTTCATCGTCCTTGCCCGGCCGCCCGAGCACCCAGGACGTGACTTTGTCCTTGTGTCCCGGATGTCCGATGCCCAGCCGCAAGCGATGGAAGCGCCCATGCCCGAGGTGCTGGATCAGGTCGCGCAGGCCGTTCTGTCCGCCGTGCCCGCCATCGAACTTGAGGCGTGCCGTGCCCGCCGGAAGGTCGAGGTCGTCGTGCGCCACCAGGCACTGCTCCGGCTCGATCTTGAAATAGCGCAGGGCAGCGACCACCGAGCGCCCGCTGGCATTCATGAAGGTCGAAGGCTTCAGCAACCAGAGGCTCGCGCCCTTGAGATCGGCCTTGCCCGATTCTCCCTGCAGCTTGGCGTCATGGCCCAGGCGCGCACCGATCCGCTCGGACAGCGCATCGAGGAACCAGAAGCCCGCGTTGTGGCGGGTCCTCGCGTAATCCAACCCGGGATTGCCCAGCCCGACGACGAGCCGAATGGTCTGCGTGCTCATGCCTGTGCCAGTGCAACGACGGCGCGAGGACCATTGAGGCCCGTCGCGCCGCCGGTCCGGAAGACGCGGCGGCCTGCGCCGCCGCGTGGCTTACTTCTTGTCGCCCGGCTGCTTGGCGGCCGGAACCTCGGCCGGTGCGGCCTCGTTCGACTCGACTTCCTCGCGCGCGTGCTTGGCAACGACCAGCGCGACGTCGTGCTCCTTGCCGAGCTTGAGCTCGGGGATCTCGACGCCCGCCGGCAGCTTCAGCTCGGACAGGTGCACGATCTGGCCGATCTGCAGACCGGACAGATCGACCTCGATGAACTCGGGCAGGTCCTTCGGCAGGCAGCTGATCTCGACTTCGTTCAGCTCGTGAGTGACGACCACGCCCGAGGTCTTGCCGGCCACCGACTTCTCCTGGTTGAGGAAGTGCAGCGGCACGCGCACGCGGATCGCCTCGTTCTCGCTGATGCGCTGGAAGTCCAGGTGCATGATCAGCTGCTTGTAGGGATGGCGCTGCATGTCACGCAGGATGACCTTCTGCGCGTTGCCGTCGACGTCGAGGTCGAGGATGGCCGAGTAGAACCACTCATGCTGCGAGGCGAGCAGGATCTGGTTGTGGTCGACCTGGACGTTCTGCGGGTCCTGGTGACCGCCGTAGACGATGGCCGGGATCTGGCCGCTGCGACGCAGGCGGCGGCTCGCACCTTTCCCCCCGTCCTTGCGGCCACTGCCGGTGATGATGTGCTGGGTTGCCATGGTGATGTTGCCTTCAGGTTGATGAAGCCACCTCGCGGTGGCGGGTCGACTCCCCCGCGACCAGGGGAGTCAGGTGAAGCCGGGATTCGGGATTGGGGATTGGGGATTGGGGATTCGCAGTAGCTGGCGCGATCAGGATCTGCCGCTTGACCGCCGTGTTTGGAGCCGGATGAGCCAGCAGACTGGGCACCTCCGCGCGCTGTTCTCACGAATCCCGAATCACAAATCCCGAATCCCGGCTCCTAATCCACATACAGCGAACTCACCGACTCGCCGAAGGCGATGCGGCGGATGGTCTCGGCGAGCAGTTCGGCGACGCTGAGCTGGCGGACGCGCTCGCACGCCCTGGCCTCCTCCGAGAGCGGGATGGTGTCGGTCACCACCAGCTCGTC
>JANJTY010000595.1 GCA_024710865.1 Lysobacteraceae bacterium
CCAGGTAGAACAGCTGCGCCGGCTGACCCGGCCAGAGCCGGATCGCGGCGGCGTAGCGGTCGTCGCGGTACTCCTCGTGGCGGATCTCCGCCGCCCATCCGCGCTCGGCCAGGGCGCTGCCGTCCAGCACCAGCTGGGAGATCGCGTCGTTGTCGGCCAGGCCCAGGTTTTCAGCCTCCAGGCCACCGGGCAGCAGATCGACCACCAGCGCGTCCTCCAGGCGCTCCTCCGACTCGACCGTGAGCTTGACGATCAGGGCCTCGCCTTCGCGCAGGCGGCCGCCGGTGAAGGCGCTGCCGTCCATGCGGAACCAGGCGCGGCGCACGCGCAGCACGCCCTCGTCCGGCGCCGGCGCGGCGCGCGGCGCGCCGACCACGTCCAGCGCAGCGAACAGGGGCGCATCGCCCTGGTTGAGCAGGCCCGCGCCGGCGCCGGCCTGGGCCGCGCCGAGGCGGCGCACGACCAGGTTTCCGCCCAGTGCTTCCTCGACCTCGCCCAGGCGCAGGCGGGCCTCGATGCCGTCCTCCGGTGCCGACAGGCCCGCGCCGAGGCGCAACAGGGCGACCTCCTCCTGGGTCGAGCGCCAGCGGTGCTCGCCGGAGCGGGTCTGGCGGGCCAGGTCGAGCGCGCGCGGGCCGACCGCGTCGGCGGCCTGGCCGTGGCGCGCGAGCAGGGCCAGCATCAGGGCCTCGTCGCGCAGGCGCGAGCCATAGTCGAACAGGCTGCGCGGGCGCTCGGCGGCCTTCTCCAGGGCCTCGGCGATCGCGGCCTGGCCGCGCTGCGCGTCGCCCTGCAGCTGCAGGGCCAGGCCGAGCTGGGCCAGCGGCAGGGCGGTAAGCAGCTTGCCGCGCTCGTGGTCGTAGAGGGCGCGCAGACTGCCCAGCGGCGCGCGCCCGGCGCGCGCCAGCACGTAGCCGGCGTAGGCGAGGTGCGCCACGCGCAAGTGCTCCGCGTGGTCGAAGGACCAGAACGGGCTGCCGCCGCTCAGCACTTCCTCCGACAACCGCTGCAGCGCGGCCTCGAGGGTGTCGGCCGGCGGCTCCAGGCCGGCGTCGCGCGCGCTCAGCAGCAGGTCGGTGACGTAGGGCGTGATGCGGGGCTCGGCCACGCCTTCGCCCGGCCAGAAGCTGAAGTGGCCGTTGCCGGTCTGCATCGAGGCCAGGCGGCCGAAGCCGGCCTGCAGGCGCTGCTGGCGCGCGTCCTCGGGCAGCGCGGGCAGGCCCCGCGCGTCGCGCTGCGCGGCATCGAACAGCACCAGCGGCCAGAGCTTGGCGCTGGTCTGCTCGACGCAGGCGAAGGGATAGTCGTCCAGCATCCTGGCGCTGTCCGCCAGCGGCAGCGGCGGGCGCGCCGCCACGCTGAGCTGGGCCACGGCCGATTCCGCGTAGAGGCCCTCGAACAGATCGTTGCCCAGGGGCAGGCGCTCGCCTGGCGCGAGCGCGAGCAGCCGGCCGCGACGCTGGTCGGGCCAGGCCGGACGCACCGCGATCTCGAAGCGGCGCTCGATCGCGATGCCCTCGCCGCTGGCGCGCACGACGAGCGGCGCGGCGCGCGAGCCGCCGTCGGCCGCGAGCGGGAAGGACAGGGTGCGCAGTTCGCCATCCTTCAGCTGCACCCGCTGCGCGCCGCCGGACAGGCGCAGCGGTGCCTCGGCCTCGGCCTCCACGCTGAGATCGAGCGGCGCGCCGCTCAGGTTCTGCAGGTCGACGCTCAGGCGCGCGCGGTCGCCCGGCGCCAGCACGCGCGGGCTGCTGGCCTCGACCACCAGGGGCGCGCGTACGATGGACTCGCCTTCGGCGCGGCCGTAGCGGTCGGCGCTCCAGGCCACCGCGGCGAGGCGCAGGGCGCCGTTGAAATCGGGTGCGTCGAAGCTCACCTGGGCCTTGCCTTCGGCGTCGAAGGCGACCGGACCGTGGTGCAGGGCCACGGTCTGCACCCGCGCGGTGGGGCGGCGCGCCTGCGGCAGGGCGGCCAGCTCGGCGTCGCCGCCGAAGCGCAGGCGGGCGCGCGTGCCGGTGAGACGCTCGATGATGCGGCCGTAGAGGTCGTAGGCCTCCACCCCCAGCGCGCGCCGCGCCAGGAAGTGCGCCAGCGCATCCGGCACCGGATAGCCGCTCAGGTTGATGATGCCGCGGTCGACCGCATCCAGGCTGAGGTAGGCCTCGCGGCCGGCCAGGTCCGGCGCACTGACGGTGAGCGACAGCCGCTCGCCGGGACGCACCAGGGCCGGCGCCTCGATCGCCAGCGCCACGCTGCGCTCGGGCTGCGCCACCGGGACGTGCGCCACGCCGACCGCGCGCTGCGGACCGAGGCGGCCATCGGCGGCGCGGTCGGCGAACACGAGCGCGGTGATGTAGACATCGTGCCGACCCCAGTCGGCGGTGACCGGAATCTCGAAGCGTGCGCCCGGGCGGGCCTGGATGGTCTGCGAATGCAGCAGGCCGGCGCTGCTCTCGACCAGCAGCACGCCGGGGCCAGGCGCCGGTGGGGTGAGGGTCAGGGCCAACGCCTGGCCGATGGTGGCGCGTTCGGTTTCGAGCGCGATCTTGACCTTGTCCGGGCGCGCGTCCAGGCCGCGGTTGGCGTCGTTCCAGCTCCAGCCCGCGACGAAGGGAACGCGCGTGACGAGGCCGGTCTGCGGGTCGCTGACTTCCAGCTGGTACTCGCCCCATTCGACCCGGAACTCGGCCTGCGCCGGCGCCTCGCCGGCGAGATCGAGGCTGCGGCGTTCGACTTCGTCGAGACGGCTGTCGTAGTCCGCGCGCCAACCCTGGCCTTCGTTCCAGGTCCAGCGGTACTCGCGCCGCTCGCGCCGCAGGCGCAGCTCCAGTCCAGCGACTGGCGCCGGCTTGCCGGCGGCGTCCACGCGCAAGAGGTCGAAGCCGGCGAAGCCGTCGGCCGGCGCGCCCTCGTCGGCATCGAAGCGCGGCCGCACGCCGATCAGCTGCTCGGCCGGCCAGACCGTGCGGCGCAGGACGCGGCGCACCGAGCGGCCGCCGTTCTCGTACACCGCGCCGATCAGGTTGACCTGCACCGGCGCGCCGGCCTTGCTGGCCTCTACGGGCAGCGCCAGGTCTTGCTGCAGGCGCCC